>NZ_JBMDIS010000062.1:0-37713 GCF_057808775.1 Pseudomonas sp. FG86
GTGGCCTTATTGGGGCCGCTTCGCAGCCCAACGCGGGGCAAGCCCGCTCGCCACAGGTTGCTGTTTGCTCGCTCTATCTCTTAACTGACTGGCATTAGGGTAAGCCCCCTCTAGCATTGCCTGTATTGTCAGCCAGGGATTGGGTCGTTCCAGGCAAAAAAAAGAGACCCGAAGGTCTCTTTCTCCACGGGAATCAAGCCTTAGAGGCTGGAAATCCGCGCATGTTGCTCCGCCAATTTGCCCAGGGCCTGTTCGGCCTCGGCCAGCTTGGCGCGCTCTTTCTCGATCACTTCAGCCGGGGCCTTGTCGACGAACGCCGCGTTGGACAGCTTGCCGCCCACCCGCTGCACTTCGCCTTGCAGTCGTGCGATTTCCTTGTCGAGACGGGCCAGTTCCGCGCCCTTGTCGATCAGGCCGGCCATCGGCACCAGCACTTCCATGTCGCCGACCAGCGCGGTGGCGGACAACGGCGCTTCTGTACCTTCAGCCAATACGGTGATCGACTCCAGCTTCGCCAGCTTCTTGAGCAGCGCATCGTTTTCGCTGAGGCGACGCTGGTCTTCGGCACTGGCGTTCTTCACGAACACCGCCAGTGGCTTGCCCGGCCCGATGTTCATCTCGGCGCGGATGTTGCGCGTGCCGAGCATCAAGGTCTTGAGCCATTCGATATCGCTTTCGGCAGCCTCATCGATGCGCGCTTCATTGGCCACTGGCCAAGGTTGCAGCATGATGGTCTTGCCTTGGATACCGGCCAGCGGCGCGAGTCGCTGCCAGATTTCTTCGGTGATGAACGGCATGAACGGATGTGCCAGGCGCAGCGCCACTTCCAGCACGCGTACCAGGGTGCGGCGGGTACCGCGCTGGCGTTCGATCGGTGCATTCTCGTCCCACAGTACCGGCTTGGACAGTTCCAGGTACCAGTCGCAATACTGGTTCCAGATGAACTCGTACAAGGCCTGGGCAGCCAGGTCGAAACGGAACTGGTCGAGCTGGCGGGTCACTTCGGCTTCGGTGCGTTGCAACTGCGAGATGATCCAGCGGTCGGCCAGGCTCAGTTCGACGGCTTCGCCGTTCTGACCGCAGTCTTCGCCTTTATCCAGCACGTAGCGCGCGGCGTTCCAGATCTTGTTGCAGAAGTTGCGATAGCCTTCGACGCGGCCCATGTCGAACTTGATGTCGCGGCCGGTGGACGCCAGTGAGCAGAAAGTGAAGCGCAGGGCGTCGGTGCCGTAGCTGGCAATGCCGTCGGCGAATTCGTCGCGGGTCTGTTTCTCGATCTTCTTCGCCAGTTTTGGCTGCATGAGGCCCGAGGTGCGTTTCTGTACCAGGGTTTCCAGGTCAATGCCGTCGATGATGTCCAGCGGGTCGAGGACGTTGCCCTTGGACTTGGACATCTTCTGGCCCTGGCCATCGCGCACCAGGCCGTGGACGTACACGGTCTTGAACGGTACCTGCGGGGTGCCGTCTTCGTTCTTGACCAGGTGCATGGTCAGCATGATCATCCGGGCAACCCAGAAGAAAATGATGTCGAAACCGGTGACCAGCACGTCGGTGGAGTGGAATTTCTTCAGGAATTCGGTCTGTTGCGGCCAGCCCAGGGTGGAGAACGTCCACAGGCCGGAGCTGAACCAGGTGTCCAGTACGTCGTTGTCCTGTTGCAGCGCAACGTCCGCGCCCAGGTTGTGCTTGGCGCGTACTTCGGCTTCGTCGCGGCCGACATAGACCTTGCCTGACTCGTCGTACCAGGCCGGAATGCGGTGGCCCCACCACAGTTGGCGGCTGATGCACCAATCCTGGATGTCACGCATCCAAGAGAAGTACATGTTTTCGTATTGCTTGGGCACGAACTGGATACGGCCGTCTTCCACGGCGGCAATCGCCGGCTCGGCCAGCGGTTTGGTGGACACGTACCACTGGTCGGTCAGCCACGGCTCGATCACGGTGCCGGAGCGGTCGCCCTTCGGCACTTTCAGGGCGTGGTCGTCAACGCTGACCAGCAGGCCGGCGGCGTCGAACGCGGCGACGATCTGCTTGCGCGCTTCAAAACGGTCGAGGCCGGCGTATTCAGCCGGGATCTTGCCGTCGATGCTGTCGTTCAGCGTGCCGTCCAGGTTGAACACCTGGCAGGCTGGCAATACGGCGGCGTTCTTGTCGAAGATGTTCAGCAGCGGCAGGTTGTGGCGCTTGCCGACTTCGTAGTCGTTGAAATCGTGGGCCGGGGTGATTTTCACGCAGCCGGTGCCGAACTCCGGGTCGCAGTAATCGTCGGCGATAATCGGGATGCGGCGGCCGACCAATGGCAGTTCGACGAATTTGCCGATCAGCGCCTGGTAGCGCTCGTCGTTCGGGTTCACCGCGACGGCGGCGTCGCCGAGCATGGTTTCCGGACGGGTGGTGGCGACGATCAGGTAGTCGTTGCCTTCAGCGGTCTTGGCACCGTCGGCCAGCGGGTACTTGAGGTTCCACAGGAAGCCTTTCTCGTCGTGGTTTTCCACTTCGAGGTCGGAGATCGCCGTGTGCAACTTGGTGTCCCAGTTGACCAGGCGCTTGCCACGGTAGATCAGGCCGTCTTCATGCAGGCGCACGAAGGCTTCTTTCACGGCTTCCGACAGCCCGTCGTCCATGGTGAAGCGCTCGCGGCTCCAGTCGACGGACGAACCCAGGCGACGGATCTGGCGGCTGATATTGCCACCGGACTGGTCTTTCCACTCCCAGATTTTTTCCAGGAATTTCTCGCGGCCCAGGTCGTGACGGCTCTGGCCGGTGGCTTCGAGTTGGCGTTCCACCAACATCTGGGTGGCGATACCGGCGTGGTCGGTACCCGGTTGCCACAGGGTGTTGCGGCCCTGCATGCGGCGGAAACGGATCAACGCATCCATGATCGCATTGTTGAAGCCATGGCCCATGTGCAGGCTGCCAGTGACGTTCGGTGGCGGAATCATTATGGTGTAGGACTCGCCCGCGCCTTGCGGAGCGAAATAATTCTCGGACTCCCAGGTCTGGTACCAGGAAGTTTCAATAGCGTGCGGCTGGTAGGTCTTATCCATGCGCGGCGGGACCCTAGTTGGCATTAATTCAGGAAAGCCGGCAAGTATAACGAGGGATAAGGCGCAGGGCGAGGCGAAGACAGGCTTAAGGCGCATGCGATCAAGTGCGGGAGGGGGCTTGCTCCCGATGGGGGCGTGTCAGTCGCTGCATGTATTGATTGACCCAGCGCTATCGGGAAGCAAGCCCCCTCCCACAGGGGGGATGCGTAGGGCTCAGGACTGGTATTGGCTGAGCAACCGCTCCATCCGCGCATCCAGCCGGCGCTTGATCTCGGTTTCGATGTGCGGGGCGAAGTCGTCGATCACGTCCTGCATGATCAGTTGCGCGGCGGCGCGCAGTTCGTTGTCCAGGTGCAACAGCAGGGCATCAGGCGCCTTTTCGGTCGCTGGCGCAGCGGGCGCGGTCTCTACCACGGGGGCTACGGCGACAGGTTCCGCAGCGGCAGGATTGCCCCCGACCATGTCGAACAGCAGCGGAATCTGGGGCTCGCCGCTGACGGTCTCGGTTAACAGCGGCGGTTGGAGGTTGTCATCACCCAGCAACTGACGGATCGACTCCAGGTCGTCCAGCAGGTGGTCATCTTTTTTTAGAGGGTTGGGAGTGTCCATCATGTGCTCAAAGTCGTTGTAGCCGGTGATCTTGCAGAGGATAGCCCTGTTCGCGATAGAAACGGAAACTCTCACGCGCGGCCTGACGAATAGCCGGGTCTTCCACCACCACTTCCGCCACGCGGGCGAATGCCTTGGCAAAAACCGGTACTTTCAGGTCGAGGTTGACCAGCAGGTCATGGTGGTCGCCGCAGCTGTCCCCCAAACCCAGGACGACCTGGCCTTCGGGTTCTGATTCGGCGGGACCATGGGGCACGAAGCTCTCGCCCTTGAAGCGCCACAGGCGGGCGTCCAGTTCGTCGCGTTGGCCGGCATCGCTGCAATGCAGGTAGATGCGGTGGCCCATGCGCCAGGCTTTTTCGGTGAGCTTGCAGGCAAAGTCCAGGCGCGCGAGCGGATCGGCGCTGGGCAATATATAGAAGTCAACTTGGGTCATTGCGGTTCCTGGAGCCCGAGGCGGCTATTGCGCCGCCCCGAGGTCACGGTTTTCAGGCCTTGGCGCGATCCAGCAGGTATTGGGTCAGCAGCGGCACCGGACGGCCGGTGGCGCCCTTGTCCTTGCCGCCGCTGGTCCAGGCGGTGCCGGCGATGTCCAGGTGCGCCCAGTTGAAGTTCTTGGCGAAGCGCGACAGGAAGCAGGCCGCGGTGATGGTGCCGGCTTTCGGCCCGCCGATGTTGGCGATGTCGGCGAACGGGCTGTCCAGTTGTTCCTGGTATTCATCGAACAGCGGCAATTGCCAGGCGCGGTCGTCGGCGGCCTTGCCGGCGCTGAGCAGTTGCTCGATCAACTCGTCGTTGTTACCCAGCAGACCCGAAGTATGGGAGCCCAGGGCAACGATGCAGGCACCGGTCAGGGTGGCGATGTCGATCACCGCCTGTGGCTTGAAGCGCTCGGCGTAGGTCAGGGCATCGCACAGCACCAGGCGGCCTTCGGCGTCGGTGTTGAGGATTTCCACGGTCTGGCCGCTGAGGGTGGTGACGATATCGCCCGGACGGCTGGCACCGCCGCTCGGCATGTTCTCGGCGCAGGCCAGGATGCACACCAGGTTGATCGGCAGCTTGAGTTCGAGCACGGCGCGCAGGGTGCCGAACACGCTGGCGGCGCCGCCCATGTCGTACTTCATCTCGTCCATACCCAGGCCCGGCTTGAGGCTGATACCGCCGGTGTCGAAGGTGATGCCTTTACCTACCAGGGCATAAGGCTTCTCGGACTTCTTGCCGCCGTTGTATTGCATCACGATCAGGCGGGGTGGCTGGTCGCTGCCCTGGCCCACGGCATAGAACGAGCCCATGCCCAGTTCCTTGATCTTCTTCTCATCCAGGACTTCGACTTTCAGGCTCTTGAACTCTTTGCCCAATGCCTTGGCCTGTTCGCCCAGGTAAGTCGGGTGGCAGATGTTCGGCGGCAGGTTGCCCAGGTCGCGGGTGAACGACATGCCGTTGGCGATGGCCTGGGCATGGCTCACGGCGCGTTCGACTTCAGCCTGGGCGGCCTTGATGGTCAGCAGGGTGATTTTCTTCAGGGCACGGGGTTCGGCTTTCTGGCTCTTGAACTGCTCGAAGCTGTAGCTGCCGTCCACCAGGCTTTCGGCCAGCAGGCGGGTCTTGCCGTAGCTGTCGCGGCCCTTGACGATGATTTCATCGAGTGCCAGGGTCGCATCGCTGCCGCCCAGGCCCTTGAGGGTGTTGAGGATGCCGCTGATGATCTTGCGGAACGGGCGGTCGCCGAGCTCAGCGTCCTTGCCCACGCCGACCAGTAATACGCGGTCGGCCTTGAGGTTGGGCAGGCTTTGCAGCAGCAGGCTCTGGCCGACTTTGCCGGCCAGGTCGCCGCGCTTGAGCACGGCGCTGATGGCGCCCCCGCTCAGTTCGTCGAGTTGTTTGGCGGCGACGCCGAGCTTGCGGCCTTCGCCGATGGCGACCACGAGGGTGGCGGTTTTCAACGTTTCGGGGCTAACGCTTTTTACAACCAATTCCATTTTTCGGGTCCCTTATAAAGGTCGGTGAGCCTGGCGTGTGTACCCAGGCTTTAAAGCTTGGCGGCCAGTAGACCGCCAGCGACAAAGGCCGCAGTTTGAACCTCGCCGGCGGAGCCTGACAACCCTTGCAGCGCGCTTTGTGCATGCGTATGAGCAAGCTCCGTGACAGGCGTGGTCAATCACAGGATAATGCGCCATCTTTTTAGCCGGCCTGCATCAAACGGGCCGACTCGGTAAGCTTGCTTGTTTGGCCGCCTTAGCCTGACAACCCTGGAGTGTCTGGTTTGATCGTCTTCCGTTATCTGTCCCGCGAAGTCCTGTTGACCCTGAGTGCCGTGAGTGCGGTGTTGCTGGTCATCATCATGAGTGGTCGTTTCGTCAAATACCTGGCCCAGGCTGCCTCCGGCGCCCTCGACCCAGGCTCGCTGTTCCTGATCATGGGCTTTCGCCTGCCGGGCTTTTTGCAACTGATCCTGCCCCTGGGCCTGTTTCTCGGCATCCTGCTGGCCTATGGCCGTCTGTACCTTGAAAGCGAAATGACCGTGCTCTCGGCCACCGGCATGAGCCAGCAACGCCTGCTGGGCATGACCATGATCCCTGCTGCCGGTGTCGCCCTGATCGTGGCCTGGTTGAGCCTGAGCCTGGCTCCCCAGGGCGCCATGCAATTCCAGTTGGTGTTGAACAAGCAGGACGCCATGACCGAGTTCGACACCCTCGAACCGGGCCGTTTCCAGGCGCTCAATGACGGTTCCCGGGTGACCTACACCGAGACGCTGAGCGACAACCGCGCCAACCTCGGCGGCGTGTTCATTTCAGAGAAGCGCCTGGGGCAGGACAAGAAAGACCGTGGCATTTCGGTATTGGTCGCCGATTCGGGCCGCCAGGAAGTGCGTCCCGACGGCAGCCGCTACCTGATCCTGGAAAACGGCTATCGCTATGATGGCAGCCCGGGGCAGGCTGATTACCGTGCCATCAAGTACGACACCTATGGCGTGATGCTCGCCCGTCCGGATGTCAGCGACGAGGTCACCGATCGCGATGCCATTCCTACGCAGGAATTGCTCGGCAGCAAGGAGTTGCGCTCCATCGCCGAGCTGCAATGGCGCATTTCCCTGCCGCTGCTGGTGTTTATCGTGACCCTGATGGCCGTGCCGCTGTCTCGCGTCAACCCGCGCCAGGGCCGCTTCCTCAAGCTGTTGCCGGCGATCCTGCTGTACATGGCTTACCTGACCATCCTGATTTCCGCCCGTGGCTCCCTGGAGAAAGGCAATCTGTCGCCGATCCTGGGCCTGTGGTGGGTACACGGCATGTTCCTGATGATCGGCCTGGGGTTGCTCTATTGGGAACCCATACGCCTGAAAATGAAGAGCCGTAGTGGCCAGAAGGAGTTGGCTCGTGGCTAAGCTCGATCGCTACATTGGTAGCAGCGTACTGATCGCCATCCTGGCGGTATTGGGCATCATTCTGGGCTTGGCGTCGTTGTTCGCCTTCATCGATGAAGTGGGCAACGTCAGCGACACCTACACCGTGTGGGACGTGCTGAGCTACGTGGCCCTTACCGCGCCCCGTCGCCTCTACGACATGATGCCCATGGCCGCGCTGATCGGTTGCCTGATTGGCCTGGGCAGCCTGGCCAGCAACAGCGAGCTGACCATCATGCGCGCCGCCGGGGTTTCCATCGGCCGTATCGTCTGGGCGGTGATGAAGCCCATGCTGCTGCTGATGCTCTGCAGCGTGCTGATCGGCGAATACGTGGCGCCACCGGCCGAAACCACCGCCCAGGCCAATCGCGCCCTGGCCCAGGGGTCGGGGGATGCGCAAAGCTCCAAGCACGGCCTGTGGCACCGCCAGGGGAATGAGTTCATCCACATCAACGCCGTGCAGCCAGGTGGGCTGCTGATCGGGGTGACGCGATACACCTTCGACAAGGAACGCCACATCCTGTCGTCCAGCTTTGCCAAGCGCGCCCAGTTCGCCAATGAACAATGGCAACTGACCGACGTCACCACTACCTATTTCCGCAATGTCGGCCAGGGCACCAAGGCCACCACGGAAGTGATCAATGTGCCGTCCGAACAGTGGGACATCGCCCTGAAGCCGGAACTGCTCAATACCGTGGTGATGATCCCGGAAAGCCTGCCGATCTCCGGGCTGTGGGGCTATATCCACTACCTCAAGGACCAGGGCCTGAACAATGGCCGTTACTGGCTGGCATTTTGGGTCAAGGTGTTGCAGCCAGTGGTCACCGCTGCGCTGGTACTGATGGCGATTTCGTTCATCTTCGGTCCATTGCGCTCCGTAACCCTGGGCCAGCGGGTGTTTACGGGTGTGCTGGTGGGCTTCACCTTCCGCATCGCCCAGGATTTGCTCGGCCCTTCCAGCCTGGTGTTCGGTTTCTCGCCGCTGTTTGCGGTGCTGGTGCCGACCGCCATTTGCGCCCTGGCCGGGTTCTGGCTGTTGCGGCGCGCCGGTTGATGCTGCGCTTATGAACAAAAAATGCCCCGTTCGCAAGACCGGGGCATTTTTGTTCTGGTCAGCAAAGATGACGTTTGGCCTGAGCTTCAGGTACAATTCCCGGCTATTTTTCAGCGGGCAATCTGCCTGCAGCCTTTTTGAGTGTTGATCCGTGAGTGATTTGAGTCATATCCGCAATTTCTCCATCATCGCCCACATTGACCATGGTAAGTCGACGCTGGCCGATCGATTCATCCAGATGTGCGGCGGCCTTGCCGAGCGTGAAATGGAAGCCCAGGTTCTGGACTCCATGGACCTCGAACGCGAGCGCGGGATCACCATCAAGGCCCACAGCGTTACCCTGTACTACACCGCCCGAGACGGCATCAAGTACCAGCTGAACTTCATTGACACCCCAGGCCACGTTGACTTCACCTACGAAGTCAGCCGGTCCCTGGCGGCCTGCGAAGGCGCGTTGCTGGTGGTGGACGCGGGGCAGGGCGTGGAAGCCCAGTCCGTGGCCAACTGCTATACCGCCATCGAGCAGGGCCTGGAGGTCATGCCGGTGCTGAACAAGATCGACCTGCCCCAGGCCGATCCGGACCGCGTGAAGGAAGAAATCGAAAAAATCATCGGCATTGACGCCACCGACGCCGTCGAGTGCAGCGCCAAGACCGGCCTGGGCGTCGACGAAGTGCTCGAGCGCCTGGTCAAGACCATCCCCGCGCCGACCGGCAATATCGAAGATCCGCTGCAAGCGTTGATCATCGACTCCTGGTTCGACAACTACCTGGGGGTTGTCTCCCTGGTACGCGTGCGCCACGGCCGTGTGAAGAAGGGCGACAAGATCCTGGTCAAGTCCACCGGCAAGATCCACCTGGTGGACAGCGTCGGTGTATTCAACCCCAAGCACACCGCCACCGTTGATCTGAAAGCCGGCGAAGTGGGCTTCATCATCGCCGGTATCAAGGACATTCATGGTGCCCCAGTGGGTGACACCCTGACCTTGAGCTCCACCCCTGACGTCGACGTGCTGCCAGGCTTCAAGCGCATCCAGCCGCAAGTCTACGCGGGCCTGTTCCCGGTCAGCTCCGACGACTTCGAGGACTTCCGCGAAGCCCTGCAGAAGCTGACCCTCAACGATTCGTCGTTGCAGTACACCCCGGAAAGCTCCGACGCCCTGGGTTTCGGCTTCCGTTGCGGCTTCCTCGGCATGCTGCACATGGAGATCATCCAGGAGCGCCTCGAACGCGAATACGACCTGGACCTGATCACCACCGCGCCAACCGTTATTTTTGAGTTGCTGCTGAAAAACGGTGAAACGATTTACGTCGACAACCCGTCCAAGCTTCCAGACCTGTCTTCGATCGAAGACATGCGCGAACCGATCGTGCGCGCCAATATTCTTGTGCCGCAGGAACACCTGGGCAACGTCATTACCCTGTGTATTGAAAAGCGTGGTGTACAGCACGACATGCTGTTCCTCGGTACCCAGGTACAAGTGACCTACGATTTGCCGATGAACGAAGTGGTCCTGGACTTCTTCGACCGTCTCAAATCCACCAGTCGCGGCTATGCTTCGCTGGATTACCATTTCGATCGTTACCAATCGGCTAATCTGGTGAAACTGGATGTGCTGATCAACGGCGACAAGGTCGATGCCCTGGCACTGATCGTGCACAAGGACAACGCGCACTACAAAGGTCGGCAGTTGACCGAGAAGATGAAAGAACTGATTCCGCGCCAGATGTTCGACGTCGCGATCCAGGCCGCCATTGGCGGGCAGATCATTGCGCGGACTTCCGTCAAGGCACTCAGAAAGAACGTACTGGCCAAATGCTACGGTGGCGACGTCAGCCGTAAGCGCAAGCTGCTTGAGAAGCAAAAGGCCGGTAAAAAACGCATGAAGCAAGTGGGTAACGTGGAAATTCCACAAGAAGCCTTCCTTGCGGTGCTCAGGTTGGATAGTTAGGTCCTATGTCGCTAAATTTCCCGCTGTTGCTGGTCATCGCCGTTGCCGTTTGCGGTCTCCTGGCGTTGCTCGATCTGGTGTTCTTCGCCCCGCGTCGGCGGGCGGCTATCGCGTCCTATCAGGGCAGCGTCAGCCAGCCCGATGTCGTGGTGCTCGAGAAGCTGAACAAAGAACCGTTGCTGGTTGAATACGGCAAATCGTTCTTCCCGGTGCTGTTCATCGTGCTGGTGTTGCGCTCGTTCCTGGTGGAGCCGTTTCAGATCCCTTCGGGGTCGATGAAACCGACCCTGGACGTGGGTGACTTCATCCTGGTCAACAAGTTTTCCTACGGGATTCGCTTGCCGGTGATCGACAAGAAGGTCATCGAGATCGGTGACCCGCAGCGCGGCGACGTGATGGTGTTCCGCTACCCAAGCGATCCGAACGTCAACTACATCAAGCGTGTCGTGGGCCTGCCGGGTGACGTGATTCGCTACACCAGCGACAAGCGCCTGTTCGTCAATGGCGAGTCGGTGGCGGAGAAATTGATCGGCACCGAGCCGAATACCTTGGGCAGCGCCGAGCTGTACCGGGAAAAGCTCGGTACGGTAGAGCACGAAATCCGCAAGGAAATGAGCCGCTACCGCGCAATGCCTGATGGCGAGTGGAAAGTGCCTGCCGGGCACTACTTCATGATGGGCGACAACCGCGACAACTCCAATGACAGCCGCTACTGGGATGACCCTACTATTCCCAAGGATCTGCTGGGCATGGTTCCCGACCAGAATATCGTCGGCAAGGCCTTCGCGGTCTGGATGAGTTGGCCGGAACCCAAGCTCAGCCACCTGCCGAACTTCTCGCGGGTCGGGCTGATCAAGTAAGACAGGCGGCGCTGTGATCACAGCGCCGAATGCTTTTCTGGGGCTTGGACATTTCCGGCCTCATGCAGCATCAACCAGGATTTGAATTTGAACACTGCGTCAATCGTCGATGGCCGCCGGTGCCACCAAACAGATATGGGTAAACCGTGAGCGTTTCTTTAAGTCGTCTCGAGCGTCTGCTCGGCTACACCTTCAAGGATCAGGAATTGATGGTCCTTGCCCTCACACACCGCAGCTTTGCAGGGCGTAATAACGAACGCCTGGAATTCCTCGGTGATGCCATCCTCAATTTCGTCGCCGGTGAAGCCCTGTTCGAGCGCTTCCCCCAAGCCCGTGAAGGCCAGCTGTCGCGCCTGCGCGCGCGCCTGGTTAAAGGCGAGACCCTGGCCGTGCTGGCCCGTGGTTTCGGCCTTGGCGAGTACCTGCGCCTGGGGTCCGGTGAGTTGAAGAGCGGCGGTTTCCGTCGTGAGTCGATCCTGGCCGACGCCCTTGAGGCGTTGATCGGTGCGATCTACCTGGATGCTGGCATGGAAGCGGCCAAGGAGCGGGTGACGGCCTGGCTGACGTCGGAAATCGAAAGCCTGACCCTGGTCGACACCAACAAAGATCCCAAGACCCGCCTGCAGGAATTCCTGCAGTCCCGCGGGTGCGAACTGCCACGTTACGAAGTGGTGGATATCCAAGGTGAGCCCCATTGCCGCGTGTTCTTCGTGGAATGTGAAATCACCTTACTGAATGAAAAAAGCCGAGGTCAGGGTGTGAGCCGTCGTATTGCCGAACAGGTAGCGGCCGCCGCAGCACTGATTGCCCTGGGCGTGGAGAATGGCCATGACTGATTCAACCGCAACACGCTGTGGCTATGTTGCCATCGTCGGCCGCCCCAACGTGGGCAAGTCCACGCTGCTGAACCACATCCTCGGCCAGAAGCTCGCGATCACCTCGCGCAAGCCGCAGACCACTCGCCACAACATGCTGGGCATCAAGACCGAAGGCGCCGTGCAGGCGGTCTACGTCGACACTCCAGGTATGCACAAAGGCGGCGAGAAGGCCCTGAACCGCTACATGAACAAGACCGCCTCGGCCGCGTTGAAAGACGTCGACGTGGTGATCTTCGTGGTCGACCGCACCAAGTGGACCGACGAAGACCAGATGGTCCTCGAACGCGTGCAGTACGTCACCGGCCCATTGATCGTCGCGCTGAACAAGACCGACCGTATCGAAGACAAATCCGAACTGATGCCGCACCTGACCTGGCTGCAGGAACAGCTGCCCAATGCCCAGATCATGCCGATCTCGGCCCAGCACGGGCATAACCTCGAAGCCCTGGAACGCGTGATCGCCGGCTACCTGCCGGAGAACGAGCACTTCTTCCCGGAAGACCAGATCACCGACCGCAGCAGCCGTTTCCTCGCCGCTGAACTGGTGCGCGAGAAAATCATGCGCCAAATGGGCGCAGAGCTGCCGTACCAGATCACCGTTGAAATCGAAGAGTTCAAGCAGCAGGGCAAGACCTTGCATATCCATGCGCTGATCCTCGTCGAGCGTGACGGCCAGAAGAAAATCATCATTGGCGACAAGGGCGAGCGCATCAAGCGTATCGGTACCGAAGCGCGCAAGGACATGGAATTGCTGTTCGATTCCAAGATCATGCTCAACCTGTGGGTGAAGGTGAAGGGTGGTTGGTCCGATGATGAGCGCGCATTGCGCTCCCTGGGTTACGGCGACCTGTAAGGTCTTGAGTACACCGCAGGACTGAAAGTGTGGGAGGGGGCTTGCCCCCGATAGCGGTGGGTCAGTTGATAGATAAGTGACTGAACCACCGCCATCGGGGGCAGGCCCCCTCCCACATTGGGTTTATGTTGTTTTCAAGATTGCCGTCAGCCGTGAGAACCCCATGTCCTCAACCCCACCTCCCAGCCAACTCGCCTACGTCCTGCACAGCCGCGCCTACCGTGAGACCAGCGCCCTGGTGGACTTCCTCACGCCTCAAGGTCGCCTGCGTGCGGTATTGCGTAGCGCACGGGGCAAGGCGGGCACATTGGCACGGCCCTTCGTGGCGTTGGACGTGGAGTTTCGTGGCAAGGGCGAGTTGAAAAACGTCGGCCGCCTGGAAAGCGTCGGCACTTCAGCCTGGCTCAATGGCGATGCACTGTTCAGCGGCCTCTACCTCAATGAACTGCTGATCCGCCTGCTGCCTGCCGAAGACCCGCACCCGGCGGTCTTCGATCACTATGCTGCCACCTTGCTGGCCCTGGCCGAGGGTCGCCCCCTGGAGCCATTGCTGCGGGCATTCGAATGGCGCCTGCTCGATGACCTGGGCTACGGTTTCGAGTTGAACAACGACCTGCATGGCGAGCCCATCGCCGCCGACGGCATGTACCGCCTGCAAGTCGATGCTGGCCTGGAGCGCGTGTATCTGTTGCAACCGGGCCTGTTCCAGGGCACCGAACTGCTGGCCATGAGCGAAGCCGACTGGAGCGCCCCCGGCGCCTTGTCCGCCGCCAAGCGCCTGATGCGCCAGGCCCTCGCGGTCCACCTGGGTGGACGGCCGTTGGTCAGTCGCGAGTTGTTTCGAAAGCCCTGACATCCCCGTGTATGCTGTGCACCGTTTCTTTCCCTTTTCAGGAGCGCTTCCGTGACCACCAGCAATCGCATTCTTCTTGGCGTCAACATCGACCACGTCGCTACCCTGCGCCAGGCCCGGGGCACCCGTTACCCTGACCCGGTCAAGGCCGCGCTGGACGCCGAAGAAGCGGGCGCCGACGGCATCACCGTGCACCTGCGCGAAGACCGCCGTCACATCCAGGAGCGCGACGTGTTGCTGCTCAAGGACGTGCTGCAAACCCGCATGAACTTCGAAATGGGCGTCACCGAGGAAATGATGGCGTTCGCCGAACGCATCCGCCCGGCTCACATCTGCCTGGTACCGGAAACCCGCCAGGAACTGACCACCGAAGGCGGCCTCGACGTGGCCGGCCAGGAAGCGCGGATCAAGGCCGCCGTGGAGCGCCTGTCGAAGATCGGCAGCGAAGTGTCATTGTTCATCGACGCCGATGAGCGCCAGATCGAAGCTTCCCGCCGGGTCGGCGCGCCGGCCATTGAATTGCACACTGGCCGTTACGCCGACGCCACCACACCGAGCGAAGTGGCGGATGAACTGCAGCGCATCATTGACGGTGTGAACTGCGGCCTCACTGAAGGCCTGATCGTCAACGCCGGCCATGGCCTGCACTACCACAACGTCGAAGCCGTGGCCGCGATCAAGGGCATCAACGAGCTGAACATCGGCCATGCGCTGGTGGCCCACGCGTTGTTCGTCGGTTTCAAAGGCGCCGTCGCCGAGATGAAAGCCCTGATCCTGGCGGCTGCCAAGCACTAAAAACAGCGAAGATCCAATGTGGGAGGGGGCTTGCCCCCGATGGCGGTGTATCAGTCAGCAAATCTGTACCTGACCCACCGCTATCGGGGGCAAGCCCCCTCCCACATGAGAAGTCTTACTGTTTAGCCTTCGCAGGTGTATCGTATCTGCCCTTTGCAGGCCCTGCGCCTGCGGCAGATACGTGAGGTTGTTGTGTCCCGATCCTTTTCCCGTCGACAAATCCTGGGTGGTCTTGCAGGCCTGGCCGTAGTGGGCGTCGGTGCCGGTGGCGCCTACCGCTACTGGCTGGGGAAGGTCGCCGAAGCCGAAGCAGGGCACGATTACGAACTGATCGCCGCGCCGCTCGATGTGGAACTGGTGCCGGGGCACAAAACCCAAGCCTGGGCCTTCGGCCCGTCAGCACCGGGTACTGAACTGCGTGTGCGTCAGGGTGAGTGGCTGCGAGTGCGCTTTATCAACCACCTGCCGGTCGCCACCACCATCCACTGGCACGGCATTCGCCTGCCGCTGGAAATGGACGGCGTACCCTACGTCTCGCAATTGCCGGTGCTGCCCGGCGAGTACTTCGACTACAAGTTCCGTGTGCCGGACGCCGGCAGCTACTGGTACCACCCCCATGTGAACAGCAGCGAAGAGCTCGGCCGTGGCCTGGTCGGCCCGCTGATCATTGAAGAGCGCGAACCCACGGGTTTCAAGCACGAGCGCACCCTCAGCCTGAAAAGCTGGCACGTGGACGAAGAGGGCGCGTTTGTCGCCTTCAGCATTCCACGCGAGGCGGCGCGGGGCGGTACGGCGGGGCGCCTGTCGACCATCAATGGCGTGTCCCAGGCGGTGATCGACTTGCCGGCCGGGCAGATCACCCGCGTGCGTTTGCTCAATCTCGACAACACCCTGACCTACCGCATCAACATCCCCGACGTCGAAGCGCAGATCTACGCGCTGGATGGCAACCCCATCGAGCCGCGCCCATTGGGCAAGGAATACTGGCTGGGCCCGGGCATGCGCATCTGCCTAGCGATCAAGGCACCGCCGGCGGGCGAGGAGCTGTCGATCCGTAACGGACCCGTACGCCTGGGCACTTTCCGCTCAGTCGCCAACACCGACGCGCCCACCGAGTGGCCACCGGCGTTGCCGGCCAACCCGATTGCCGAGCCCGACCTGGCCAATGCGGAGAAACTCAACTTCAATTTCGAGTGGGTCGGTTCGGTGTCGGTCAACGTCGACAACGGCAAGCCGCCGAGCCTGTGGCAAATCAACGGTCAGGCCTGGGACATCACCGACAAGACCTGCGCCGACCGCCCGATTGCCAAGCTGGAAAAGGGCAAGAGCTACATTTTCGAATTGAAGAACATGACCCAGTACCAGCACCCGATCCACTTGCACGGCATGAGTTTCAAGGTCATCGCCTCGAACCGCCACAAGGTGATCCCGTATTTCACCGACACCTACCTGCTGGGCAAGAACGAACGCGCCCGCGTGGCGTTGGTGGCGGATAACCCGGGGGTGTGGATGTTCCATTGCCACGTGATCGACCACATGGAAACCGGCCTGATGGCCGCGATCGAGGTGGTGTGATGCGCCAGTTTCGCCCCACGGCGATCATCGACCGCAGCCGCGACCAGGACTTCATGCGCGAAGCCCTAGCGCTGGCCGCCCAAGGCGCGGCGCTGGGCGAAGTGCCGGTGGGCGCGGTGCTGGTGCAAGACGGTGAAATCATCGGCCGCGGTTTCAACTGCCCGATCAGCGGCAACGATCCCAGCGCCCATGCCGAAATGGTCGCCATCCGCGCCGCCGCCCAGGCCGTGAGCAACTATCGCCTGCCCGGCAGCACGCTGTATGTGACGCTGGAGCCGTGCAGCATGTGCGCTGGCCTGATCGTGCATTCACGGATTGCGCGGGTGGTGTACGGCGCGCTGGAGCCCAAGGCGGGAATTGTGCAGAGCCAGGGGCAGTTTTTTACCCAGGGGTTTCTGAATCATCGGGTGTTGTTTGAAGGCGGCGTGCTGGCCGAGGAATGCGGCACGGTGTTGAGCGAGTTCTTCAAAGCCCGTCGGGCCAAGCCCCAAATCTAACCAACACTGAAAATCCAATGTGGGAGGGGGCTTGCCCCCGATAGCAGTGGGTCAGCCAACACATCTATCGCTGATACACCGCTATCGGGGGCAAGCCCCCTCCCACATTTGGATCTCTGTTGTTTCAGGAAGATCAGCGGTTACTTCTTGGCGATGATCACCGCCCGCATCGGTGCCGGTAGCCCTTCAATCGTCTTACTGTGATCTTCCGGATCGAGGAAGTCGCTGAGGGACTGATACTTCATCCACTCCGTCCCGCGCTGTTCCTCCACCGTGGTCACACTCACATCCACACACCTCACGTCGCTGAACCCAGCACGGCGCAACCACAGCATCAGCGCCGGCACCGACGGCAGGAACCACACGTTACGCATCTGCGCATAACGGTCTTCCGGTACCAGCACCTGTTGTTGATCGCCTTCCACCACCAAGGTTTCCAGGACCAGTTCACCGCCCTTGACCAAGGTGTCCTTCAGCGCCAGCAGGTGTTCTATCGGCGAGCGACGGTGATAGAAAACCCCCATGGAAAACACCGTGTCGAAGCCTTCCAGGTTCGCCGGCAGGTCTTCAAACGGGAATGGCAGGTGCCAGGCCTTGGGTTCAGACAGGTAACGCTGTACGGCTTGGAACTGGCAGAAGAACAGCCAGTTCGGGTCGACGCCGATCACGCTGTCGGCTCCTGCGCCGAGCATGCGCCACATGTAGTAACCGTTGCCGCAGCCCACATCGAGGATGCGCTTGCCTTTCAGGTCCAAGTGGGGCGCTACGCGCGACCACTTCCAGTCCGAGCGCCATTCGGTGTCCACATGCACACCGAACAGATGAAACGGGCCTTTGCGCCACGGGCTCAGGCCCATCAGCGCGGTGTGCATTTGCGCGCGGGTGGCGTCGTCGCAGGCGGTGTCCAACACCAGGCCATTGAGCAGGTCGACCTCGCTGGGCTGGATCTTCGGCAGTGCATCCAGTGCACTCTGCCAGCGCTCCAGGTCGCCATGGCCCTTTTCCATCTTGCTATCGAGCTGCGCTTGCAGGCCCTGGGCCCAGACAGCCAAGGGAGTGCCGACCAGATGGCGGGCGAGGGGGGACAAATCAATCATGGCAAGGCAATCAACGAGGCAAAGTTAAGACACTGGAACCACGGCACGACTTTCGAAAACCCGGCCGCCAGCAGGCGTTCCCGGTGTTCTTCAAGGCTGTCGGGCTTCATGACGTTTTCGATGGCGCTGCGCTTCTGGGCGATTTCCAGTTCGCTGTAGCCGTTGGCGCGTTTGAACGCGATATGCAGGTCGGTGAGCAGTGCGTGCTCTTCAGGATCATTGAAACGCAGCTTTTCCGAGAGGATCAACGCACCGCCCGGCAGCAGCGCCTGGCGGATGCGTCCGAGCAACGCCAGGCGCTGTTCGGGGACGATAAATTGCAGGGTGAAGTTCAGTGCCACCACCGAGGCGGGTTGGAATTGCAACCCGAGGATATCGCCCTCGATCACCTCCACCGGCAGCAGCTCCTGGAACATCGAGTCCTGGCCATTGAGGTATTCGCGGCAACGCTCGACCATCGCCGCCGAATTATCCACCGCGATCACCCGGCAACCGTCTGTGCGCACATGGCGACGCAGGGCCTGGGTCACCGCGCCCAGCGAAGAACCCAGGTCGTAGAGCACGCTGTTGGGCTGGGCAAACTGCGCCGCGAGTACACCGAGGTTTTCGACGATGGTTGGGTAACCGGGCACCGAACGCTTGATCATGTCCGGGAACACCCGCACCACGTCCTCGTTAAAGGCGAAGTCCGGCACCTGGGGCAGGGGTTGGGCGAATAGGCGATCGGGTTCTTTGCTCACGGTTGTTCCGGCGACGAGGGGGAAAGGCCGGCATTTTAGCCAACTTGCTCATCGGATGCGCGGGTTGTCTGATTTGTGGTGAGTGGGCTTGTCTCACCGCCCGCGTTGGGCTGCCCAGCAGCCTCAAACTATCAAGGCCACCGCTGTTTCTGGGTGAATGCTGATGCGGTTATGCCCCACTGTCCCAGCCAATAAGAAACGATCAACAAATAGGGCGCGGCTTCGAACGACACCACAAACCGATTGATACCGATCAATGTGTCGGAAAACACAAACGACGCGGCCCCAGCCGCCGCCAATGCGGCTGAACGCTTTGGCACCTCACTGCCCAATCGAGCCAGCGCTCGCCAGAGCATGGCGCTGATCACCAGCGCGTAAATCACCACCGGTATCAGTAAATCACCGAGGCCGTGGGCAATCAGAATGCTCAACAAGATCGCGCCCACAGCGAGTGCCAGTACCAGCGGCAGCAGTGCCAGGCGGCGGCAGTCGCTGAAATAGGCCTTGAGGTACGCCAGATGCGCCAACAGAAACGCGCCGAGGCCGAAGATAAAGAGATCGCCCGGCCATGCCAGCAGCACATCGCCGACCAGGGAAAAAATCAGCCCAAGGCTGATCCAGCGTCGGTAGTCGGTCGGCGGCGCATCATGTAACCACCCCAGCAGCGCCAGTACCGGCAATGGCTTGACCAGCAAGCAAAGCAGGGTGGCGTGGGTGCTTAGGCCATAGATAAAGGTACCGGCCCCCATCAGCGCAAGAATCAGCCATGGCATATCAGTTCACCGTGATGGCGCAGTCGAAGGTCTCGGCGGGTTCGGCTTCTGGTTCCCAGGGTTGCTGGGAGGTCAGGCGCAAACGGCCCTGGCCGGTGGCAAAGGCCTGGAAGCGCCAGGTGGACTGGCCGCCACCGCCGATCACGCCGGACTCTTTGCTGTTGTAGACCTCGGGGCTCAAGGCACGCAGCACGCCACCCGCCGAATCCTGGATTGCCCAGCGGTAGCCAGTAGTAGGGTTGCTCGGCAGGGTGAGGATCAGGTTTTGCCCAGGTTTAAGCTGGAGCGGGCAGGCGCTCTGTTCTTCCACGGTGACGTTTTGCTTGGGGGCACTGGCGCACGCGGCCAGCAGGGCAAGGCTCAAGGGGAGAAGCAGGCGGGCAGCAGTCATGGGGGCTCCGTTCATTCACGACGAAGGGCGAGCATAACCGAAGATGAGACAAGGTGTGACAGGTGAAGCCCGGGTGTTCTTGAGGTTGACCCACATCCGCAGTGGTAGCGGATACAGGTCGGTATCGCGGGATATGCAGTCTCAATGACCGACTAGCGTAACGGGGAGGTAGACACCGAAGCGGCCGCTGATCGTGATGTTGTGCCCTGTTCCAGTCACCGCCGAGAATTCGATTTCGCCATGATAATGTTCGTTGTCTTCACTGATCGCTAATACCAGTGACCCTTTCTCGGTGGTTGCTTTATAAAGAAAGAAATTTAAATCATCCCTTCGCATCTCATAGTAAGTGACTCGAATCACGGGGCCATTATTTTGTTCGTGAAATGTATAAGTGCCCGGCTGTATTTTTCTGTCGAGTAATATTTCTATTTGTCTTTCACTTTGCCTCGCCCCGCGCTGAGCGGTGGCCTTAATCAGGAATTTGTTTCCGTCTGTGATGTATTCCAAGTCGCGGGCACGGAAATCGCCTCGGTGTGAAACGGTTGCTTCAAAAAGGCCGGTGGTGTTGGTCGGGCTCAGTGGTGCTGAACGGACAGTAGCCATTATTCAATCCTTCAGTTAGTCGGTGGCATTAAAGTTCTAAATGATTGCCACCACTATGTGAGCACTTTCGAAGGGGGTGGGGTACTGTGACAAATGACAGTTTTTTAGTGCGTAACGCTATAAAAAAGGCTTGTTGATGACTTAAGGTGAAAGTGGCCAAGCATTGCGCTTGGCCATTTAGGTAGTTGATGAAGAGGGGGGCGTTAAAACAACACCTTCGCCACATCCGCAAAACGCTTGGCAAAGTGCACGGTCATCCCTTCCTTCAGATACTCCGGCAATTCCTCGAAACTGCCACGGTTCGGCTCCGGCAGGATCAGCTCGTGGATCTTCTGGCGCCGCGCCGCGATCACCTTCTCGCGCACCCCGCCAATCGGCAGCACATGCCCGGTCAGCGTCAGTTCACCGGTCATCGCCACGCCTTTTTTCGGCGGCTGGTTGCGCGCCAGCGACAGCAGCGCACTGGCCATGGTTACCCCAGCGCTTGGGCCGTCCTTCGGTGTGGCGCCTTCCGGCACGTGCAGGTGCACGAAGGCTTCGTCGAAGAATTTCGGGTCGCCACCAAACGACTTCAGGTTGGAGCTGATGTAGCTGTAGGCGATTTCGGCGGACTCCTTCATCACATCACCCAACTGCCCGGTGAGCTTGAAGCCGCGGTTCAGCGTGTGGATGCGCGTCGCCTCAATGGGCAGGGTCGCGCCGCCCATGCTGGTCCAGGCCAGGCCGGTGATCACGCCAGTGCCGGACAGCACTTGCTCGTTACGGAACACCGGCATGCCCAGGGAGGCCTCCAGGTCCTTGTTGCCGATCTTGATCACCGAGTTTGGCTCATCCAGCAGCTTGACCACGGCCTTGCGCACCAGTTTGCCCAGCTGTTTCTCCAACTGGCGCACGCCGGCCTCGCGGGCATAACCGTCGATCAAGGCGCGCAGGGCGCCGTCGCTGATGGACAGGCTGGTTTTCGCCACGCCGGCTTTTTCCAGCTGTTTGGGCCACAGGTGGCGCTTGGCGATGGCGACTTTTTCTTCGGTGATATAGCCCGACAGGCGAATCACTTCCATGCGGTCCAGCAACGGCCCGGGGATCGAGTCCAGGGTGTTGGCGGTACACACGAACAGCACTTTGGACAGGTCCAGGCGCAGGTCGAGGTAATGGTCGAGGAATTCGACGTTCTGCTCCGGGTCGAGGGTTTCCAGCAGCGCCGAGGCCGGGTCGCCCTGGAAGCTTTGGCCCATCTTGTCGATCTCGTCGAGCATGATCACCGGGTTCATCACTTCCACGTCTTTCAACGCCTGCACCAGCTTGCCCGGCAGGGCGCCGATGTAGGTGCGGCGATGGCCCTTGATCTCGGCCTCGTCGCGCATGCCGCCGACACTGAAGCGATAGAACGGCCGGCCCAGGGACTCGGCGATGGATTTACCCACGCTGGTCTTGCCCACGCCCGGCGGGCCCACCAGCAGCACGATGGAGCCGGAGACTTCGCCTTTGTAGGCGCCCACGGCGAGGAACTCGAGGATACGGCTCTTGATGTCATCCAGCCCCGCGTGGTGCTTGTCGAGCACCTTGCGCGCGTGTTTCAGGTCGAGCTTGTCCTCGCCGTACACGCCCCACGGCACCGAGGTGGCCCAATCCAGGTAGTTGCGTGTGACCGCGTACTCCGGTGAACCGGTTTCGAGGATCGACAGTTTGTTCAGTTCTTCATCAATGCGCTTTTGCGCCTGGGCCGGCAGCACCTTGCCTTCCAGCCGTTGCTCGAATTGTTCGACGTCCGCGCTGCGGTCGTCCTTGGTCAGCCCCAGTTCCTGCTGGATGACCTTGAGTTGTTCCTTGAGGAAGAACTCGCGCTGGTGCTCGCCGATCTTGCGGTTCACCTCGGCGGAGATTTCCTTTTGCAGGCGCGCGACTTCGACTTCCTTGCGCAACATCGGCAGCACTTTTTCCATGCGCTTGAGCATGGGCACGCAGTCCAGCACTTCCTGCAACTCGTTACCGGTGGCCGAGGTCAGCGCGGCGGCGAAGTCGGTCAGCGGCGACGGGTCGTTGGGGCTGAAGCGGTTGAGGTAGTTCTTCAACTCTTCGCTGTACAGCGGGTTGAGTGGCAACAGTTCCTTGATCGCATTGATCAGCGCCATGCCATAGGCCTTGACCTCATCGGTCGGCTCGGTGGGCTGGTGCGGGTATTCGACTTCCACCAGATACGGCGGGCGGTGGTGCTTGAGCCAGGTGCGAATCCTCACGCGGGTCAGGCCCTGGGCGACGAATTGCAACTTGCCGTTCTCACGGCTGGCGTGGTGCACCTTCACCAGGGTGCCGTACAGCGGCAGGGCGGAGGTGTCGAAGTGCCGTGGGTCTTCCGGCGGGGTGTCCATGAAGAACAGGGCCAGGGAGTGGTGATCGGATTTGCTCACCAGTTCCAGGGTTTCGGCCCACGGCTCTTCATTGACGATCACCGGCAGCACTTGCGCGGGGAAGAACGGCCGGTTGTGGATCGGGATGATGTAGACCTTGTCCGGCAGGTTTTGCCCAGGCAGCGCCAGGCCGGTGTTGGTCGAATGGGATTCAGCGTTTTCGGGGTCGGCGTAATCTTGGAGGTCGATATCCGGCAATTCTTGCTGGTCGCTCATGGGGCACCTGCATAAGTAAGTATGCAGGTTAGATGGGGCGGGTCAGTGGTGGTTTCAATGGCGGGGGCGAGATAGCAACATATTGCATGAAATTACTGCGGCGGCTTGGTCAATGGGAAGGGGCAAGCCCCCTCCCACATTAGGTTCGTGTTGAGTCAGCTGATTTTGTGCAGGTAGACGGGGAGTGGCTGTTCGGGAAGTACCGACAGCACCTTCAAGCGCTGCAACATCCGCTGCCGCGCCCGTTGCAAATGCTCACGCAGGTTCAACGCCGCCGCATCGAATGCGCCATGCAGCAGCAGCTCCAAAATCAAGCGATGTTCGGCGAGCATTGCCGGATCTGCGCCGATCCCCAGCAACCGATAGAAAATCCGGCTGATGATCATCGGGCTCTGGCCCTGGCGAATCAGCGCGGCGATCTTGCGGTTTTGCAGGCCGGCGAGGCAGCGCTGGTGCAGGTCCTCTTCGATCTGCTCGATAGCTTCCAGGCTGCATTGCGGGCTGTCCTGAGCGTCCAGCACGCGGTGCAACATGGCTTCGAGCACCTCGCGGTCGAGGTTGGGCGCGCTCTGGCGCAGGGCTTCGGGTTCCAGGCAGGCGCGCAGTTCGTAGTCTTCGGTGACTTCGCGGGCGGTCAGCGGCCCGGCCAGCCATTGCGAGTAGGGCTCTTTTTCCACCAGGCCACGGTCGCGCAGGCGCATCAGCGCTTCACGCACCACTGCGCGGCTGACGCCGTAGTGGTCGGCGGCGGCCTGTTCGTCCAGGCGGTAATGGCCGAAGGCGATGCAGGTGGAGAGTGCCGCGCCGATTTCCTCGACGATGCGCTCGCCCAGCGGCCGCGTGTCCACCAACTCATCGTCGCCGTTCAGGCCCAGGTGCGCATGGCTCAGGGGCAGGCGCAGCGGCTCCAGGTCCAGCCCCTCGGGGTTGATCAGGTAGCCTCGGCCATTGAAGCGGCAGATCAGCCCCTCGGCATGCAGCAGGTCCAGCGCCTTGCGCACGGGCACGCGGCTGGTGCCGAACAATTCGGCCAGCGGCGCTTCCAGCAGCACCAGGCCATGACGGGCGGTGCCATTGACAATTGCATCACGCAACACCTGGTGAATCATGGCGTACCGGGAGGCCGAGGCGGACACTGCTTTCATCGATTTCTCAAGGGCGTGTAGGACGATGGCCGGGGATTCTCTCATAGATGGGTCTGTCACTCTGCGCCACATCAAGGGCACTTTTTTGGGGCCTTGCCTGTAGGAATGTTACTTTTTGCACCAAAATGTACTTATTAATAAAATATACGTTATTGGGTTAAGGGTTCGCGCCTAAAAGGTGAACTCTTTTTTTTGCCGTGTCGAAAGCATCTATACCGCAGCTCTGGACGAAAAAACCGAATCGCTCTCGCTCACGCACGGACAGACTGGCACGAAAGCTGCCTTTGTAAAATGTACATTTTATTAATATGTACGTTTTATGAGGTTCATGCTGATGTCAGACGCCACTTCACTGGCCGAGGATTTCGCCAGCGGTCGCAGCGACCCGGTGCAAGCGCTCGAACAGGCACTCGATCAAGCGAGCCAGTCGGCGGCTGTGTTTATCTGCCTGACCGCCGAGCGTGCCCGTCGCGAAGCCGAAGCCGCCGCCGCGCGCTGGCGTGCCGGCCAGCCCTTGAGTGTATTCGACGGCGTGCCCCTGGCCTGGAAAGACCTGTTCGACGTGGCCGGCAGCATCACCACCGCCGGTGCTGCGTACCGGCGTCATGCGCCGGCCGCTTTGCTCGATGCGCCGAGCGTGGGCCTGCTGTGCCGCGCCGGCATGGTCAGCGTGGGCAAGACCACCCTCAGTGAGCTGGCCTATTCCGGGCTTGGCCTGAACCCGCATTTCGGCACCCCGCATAACCCCCATGGGCGGGATCAGCCGCGTATTCCCGGTGGCTCGTCTTCGGGGTCGGCGGTGGCTGTCGCCGCCGGCATCGTGCCGATCGCCATGGGCACCGACACGGCGGGTTCCATCCGCATCCCCGCGGCCCTCAACGGCCTGGTGGGGTACCGCAGCAGCAGTCGACGCTACAGCCGCGACGGGGTGTTCCCCCTGGCCCACACCCTCGACAGCCTGGGTCCGTTGACCCGCAGCGTGCGCGATGCGTTGGCCATCGACGACCTGCTCCATGGTCGCATTTCCACCCACCGCGTCCGCAGCCTCAAGGGCCAGCGCTTTGTACTGGAACAGGGCCTGCTGGCCGACGTTGAACCTGCCGTGCGCAATAACCTGCTGCGCGGGGTGGAACGCTTGAAGGCCGAGGGCGCGTTGGTCGAGATGCGCCCCTGCGCGACCTTCCAGGCCACCTTGGCACTGATCCAGCAGCAAGGCTGGCTTGGCGCCTTCGAAGCCTTCGCCCTGCATGAAACCCTGCTCGACAGCGCCGACGCCGAACAGCTCGACCCGCGCGTACGCCGCCGCCTCGAAGCCGCGCGTTCCCTGCCGGCCAGCCGGTTGATCCACCTGATCGAGGCCCGTCAGCGCCTGCAACAACAACTGATCGATGACCTCGACGGCGCCCTGCTGATCACCCCCACCGTTGCCCATGTCGCCCCGGCATTGGCAGCGCTGGAAGCCGATGACGATCTGTTCGTCAGCACCAACCTCGCCACCCTGCGCCTGACCATGCCCGGCAGTTTGCTGGACATGCCCGGCGTGACCTTGCCCAGCGGCCATGATGCCCAGGGCCTGCCCACCGGGTTGCTGCTCAGCGCCCCGGCGGGGGAAGACGCACGCCTGTTGCGCGCGGCGTTGTCCGTCGAATCCCAACTGATTATCTAAGGAGACACCCCATGGCTAAAGACATCCTCTGTGCATTTGGCGTCGACGTTGACGCCGTCGCCGGCTGGCTCGGTTCCTACGGCGGCGAAGATTCGCCCGACGACATCTCCCGTGGCCTGTTCGCTGGCGAAATCGGCGCGCCACGCCTGCTCAAACTGTTTGAACGCTACGGCCTGCGCACCACCTGGTTTATCCCGGGCCATTCGATGGAAACCTTCCCTGAGCAGATGAAAGCCGTGGCCGACGCCGGGCATGAAATCGGCGTGCACGGCTACAGCCATGAAAACCCGATCGCGATGACCGCCGAGCAGGAAGAAATCGTGCTGGACAAGTCCATCGAACTGATCACCCAGGTCACCGGCAAACGCCCTACCGGCTACGTCGCTCCGTGGTGGGAATTCAGCAAGGTCACCAACGAGCTGCTGCTGAAAAAAGGCATCAAGTACGACCACAGCCTGATGCACAACGACTTCCATCCCTACTACGTGCGCAAGGGGGATACCTGGACCAAGATCGACTACAGCCAGCACCCCGACACCTGGATGAAACCCTTGGTGCGTGGCGAAGAAACCGACCTGGTGGAGATCCCGGCCAACTGGTACCTCGATGACCTGCCGCCGATGATGTTCATCAAGAAAGCCCCCAACAGCCACGGCTTCGTCAACCCGCGTCACCTCGAAGAAATGTGGCGCGACCAGTTCGACTGGGTCTACCGCGAACACGAACACGCGGTGTTCACCATGACCATCCACCCCGATGTGTCTGGCCGCCCGCAAGTGCTGTTGATGCTGGAGCGCTTGATCGAACACATCCAGAGCCATGCCGGCGTGCGCTTCGTCACCTTCGACGAAATCGCCGACGACTTTATCCGCCGCCAACCGCGTACCTGACCCCAACCCTGTAGGAGCGAGCTTGCTCGCGAAAAGCCTGAGAGCACTGCGTGCATTCAGGATGCCCGCGTCATCGTTGACGATTTTCGCGAGCAAGCACGCTCCTACAGAAAGCCCACTCCACCTCCCGAGGCGCGATTATGTCCATCTACAACAAGCTTGACCTGACTGGCTGGAAACCCCGGCAACTGACGTCCCAGGAAGTGCGCTTCGCCACCTGGATCGCGTTTTTCGCCTGGGTGTTTGCGGTGTACGACTTCATCCTGTTCGGCACCTTGCTGCCGGAAATCGGCCGGCATTTTGGCTGGGGTGAGGTGGAACAAGCTGAAATCGCGACCTGGGTGGCGGTGGGGACCGCCGTGGTCGCCCTGGCCATCGGGCCAATCGTCGACAAGCTGGGGCGCCGCAAAGGCATCATCTTCACCGTGGCCGGCTCCGCGCTCTGCTCGGCGCTGACCGCCATCGGCGGGGCATGGGGCAAGTCGCCGCTGATCCTGATCCGTTCGCTGGGCGGCCTGGGGTATGCCGAGGAAACCGTCAACGCCACCTATTTGACCGAGCTGTATGGCGCGTCAGAAGACCCGCGACTCACCAAGCGCCGCGGCTTCATCTACAGCCTGGTGCAGGGCGGCTGGCCGGTCGGTGCACTGATCGCCGCAGGTTTGACCGCGCTGTTGCTGCCGGTCATCGGTTGGCAGGGCTGCTTTATCTTCGCCGCGATCCCGGCGGTGGTGATTGCGATCATGGCGCGCAAGCTCAAGGAGAGCCCGCAGTTCCAGATCCACCAGCGCATCAGCGAGTTGCGCAGAAGTGGCGCGGTGAGCGAGGCACAGAACGTCGCCGTGACCTACGGCGTGGATTACGACGAACACAGCAAGGCCGGCCTCAAGGCCGCATTCCGTGGCCCGGCCCGTCGCGCCACCCTGGTGATCGGCGCCGCGCTGTTGCTCAACTGGGCGGCGATCCAGGTGTTCAGCGTGCTCGGCACGTCGGTGATTGTCAGCGTGCACCACATCTCGTTCGAGAACTCGCTGATCATCCTGGTGCTGTCGAACCTGGTGGGTTACTGCGGCTACCTCAGCCACGGCTGGATGGGCGACAAGATCGGCCGCCGTAACGTGATCGGCCTGGGCTGGATGCTCGGCGGCCTGTCGTTTGCCGGGATGCTGTTTGGCCCGAGCAACATGGCGATGGTGGTCGGGCTGTACAGCCTGGGCCTGTTTTTCCTGATCGGGCCGTACTCGGCGGCGTTGTTCTTTATCAGTGAAAGTTTCCCCACCAGCATCCGTGCCACCGGTGGCGCGATCATCCATGCGATGGGCCCGATTGGTGCCGTGGTCGCCGGGTTTGGCGCTACCCAGGTGTTGTCCGCCGGCAGCGATTGGCAGACCGCCGCGCTGTGGTTCGGTGCGGTGCCGTGCTTTTTGTCTGGCGTCCTGATGTTTGCCGCGCGCCATGTGCGCCCGGAAACCGTTCAGTAAGGAGTGATTGATGAGCCGTAAAGTTGCCTTGATTACCGGTGCCGCCAGCGGCATCGGCCAAGCCCTCGCGGTGGCCTATGCGCGCTGCGGCGTGGCGGTGGTGGGTGGGTATTACCCGGCCGACCCCCATGACCCGCACACCACGGTGTCCCTCGTGGAAAACGCCGCTGGCGAATGCTTGATGCTGCCGCTGGACGTGGGCGATAGCGCCTCGGTAGACGCGTTGGCCGCCCAGGCGGTGCAGCATTTTGGTCGCCTCGACTACGCGGTCGCCAACGCCGGCTTGCTGCGTCGCGCACCGCTGCTGGAGATGACGGATGCGCTGTGGGACGAGATGCTCAATGTCGACTTGACGGGGGTGATGCGCACTTTTCGCGCGGCGACGCGGCATATGAAGGAAGGCGGCGCGCTGGTGGCGATTTCGTCGATAGCCGGCGGCGTCTATGGCTGGCAGGAGCATAGCCATTACGCGGCGGCCAAGGCCGGTGTGCCGGGGTTGTGCCGGTCGCTGGCGGTGGAGCTGGCGCCGTTGGGCATCCGTTGCAATGCGGTGATTCCGGGGTTGATCGAGACGCCGCAGTCGCTGGATGCGAAGAACTCCCTGGGGCCGGAGGGCCTGGCCAAGGCGGCGCGCGCGATTCCATTGGGTCGGGTGGGGAGGGCGGATGAAGTGGCCTCGCTGGTGCAGTTTTTGACCAGTGATGCGTCGAGCTATCTGACCGGACAGAGCATCGTCATCGACGGTGGCCTCACCGTGCGCTGGCCTGACTGATGTACTCGATCCAAAGGTGGGAGGGGGCAAGCCTCCCTCTGATCGAGCATAAATAAGGATTAAATCTTTTCATTAATCGACCGAATTTTTGTGGCGAGCAGGCTGTTGTGGCAATCGGGCTGTTCTGGTGAGCGGGCTGTTGTGGCGAGCGGGCTTGTCCCGCGTTGGGCCGCGAAGCGGCCCCAAAACCAGCCTCTGAGGCGTACCTGACACAGCGCAGGTGTCTTTGTCAGGGGCCGCTTCGCGGCCCAACGCGGGACAAGCCCGGTCGCCACAGCGGTAGTGGGAGCTCCCACATTGAAACTGTGTTTGATTCAGGAGAATTACCTATGCCCCAACTCACCCATCGCCGCGCCGTGATCACCGGCGCCGGCAGCGGCATCGGTGCCGCCATCGCCCGCGCCTACGCGGTTGAAGGCGCGCGCCTGCTGCTGGCCGACCGTAATGCCGCCAGCCTGGCCGAAACCGCCATCGCCTGCCGCAACCTCGGTGCCGAGGTCTTCGAATGCCTGGCCGATGTCGGCACTGTCGAAGGCGCCCAGGCCAGTGTCGACCGTTGTGTCGAACACTTCGGCGGCATCGATATCCTGGTCAACAACGCCGGTATGCTCACCCAGGCGCGTTGCGTCGATCTCTCGATCGAGATGTGGAACGACATGCTGCGCGTCGACCTCACCAGCGTGTTCGTCGCCAGCCAGCGTGCCTTGCCGCATATGCTGGCGCAGCGTTGGGGGCGGATCATCAACGTCGCCTCGCAACTGGGCATCAAGGGCGGTGCCGAACTGACTCACTACGCCGCCGCCAAGGCGGGGGTGATCGGCTTTACCAAATCCCTGGCCCTGGAAGTGGCCAAGGACAACGTGCTGGTCAACGCCATCGCTCCCGGCCCGATCGAGACGCCGTTAGTGGGCGGTATCAGCGACGATTGGAAGCGCGCCAAGGCCAAGGAACTGCCCTTGGGACGCTTCGGCCTGGCGGATGAAGTGGCGCCCACCGCCGTGCTGCTGGCCAGTGAACCGGGTGGCAACCTGTTCGTCGGCCAGACCCTGGGCCCAAACTCCGGCGACGTGATGCCATGAGCGGGCGATAACCATGTGCGGACTCTGCGGACTGCTCGGCGAAGACCTGCACTGGAGCGACCCCCTGGGCGACGAACTGCCCCGGCGTCGCGAACGCCTGCGCCGGATCGCCGCGATCAACCAGGTACTGGCGGCGTTCCGGCTCAAGGTCGAAGACTTTCAGGGGGCGTCCTACCTGCTGCTGGGCGCTACCGGTAAACAGGCACTGGCCAGCGGGCTGGATCAACTCTGGCAGGCGGCCGAAACCATGCTCGGTCGCCCGCTGGATCCCCTCGACCCCCAACTGCTCGATCACTTGGAAAACAGCCCCCTGTAGGAGCGAGCTTGCTCGCGAAAAACGTCAACGATAACGCGTGTTTCCTGAATGAACGCGGCGCCTGTGAGTTTTTCGCGAGCAAGCTCGCTCCTACAGGGGGCGGAGATAAATATGAGCATCGCACTGAATGTCATCACCGGCTTCCTCGGCAGCGGCAAGACCACCTTGCTCAAGCGCCTGCTGCACGGCGAAAGCCTCGGCGACACCGCGTTGCTGATCAACGAATTCGGCGACGTCGGCATCGACCATCTGCTGGTCGAAGAGGTCGCCCCGGACACCGTGCTGCTGCCCAGCGGCTGCGTATGCTGTTCGATCCGTGGTGAGTTGAAAGACGCGCTGCTCGGCCTGTTGCAACGCCGCGAGCGCGGCGAAATCCCGGCCTTCAAACGGGTGATCCTGGAAACCACTGGCCTGGCCGACCCGGCGCCGATCCTGGCCACCCTGAACAACGACGTGCAACTGCGTGGGCGCTTTCATATCGGCCTGGTGATCACCCTGGTCGACGCCAGCCACGCCGCCCTGCAAGAACGCCTGCACCCGGAATGGCTGGCCCAGGTCGCGGCAGCGGATCGCTTGCTGCTGAGCAAGACCGATCTGGAAGGCGACTGCGCGCCCCTGCGCGCGCATTTACAGGCGCTCAATGCCGGTACGCCGATCCTCGATACCCATGACATCCACAGCGGCGACCAGTTGCTGCTCGGCGAAGGCTTGCGCAGCGCCGAACCCGCCGTGGAGGTCAGTCGCTGGCAACTGCACCAACCCACGGCCGCCACCCACGGCGCTGCGCAAGTGTGCTGCCTGACCTTCGACCAGCCATTGGATTGGGTCGGCTTCGGGGTCTGGTTGTCGATGCTGCTAAGATGCCACGGCGAACGAATCCTTCGCGTCAAAGGACTGCTCAACGTGAACGCAAGTTTGGCCCCCATCGTTATTCATGGTGTGCAGCACTGCCTGCATGCCCCGGTCCACCTGCCGGCCTGGCCAGGTGCCGAGCGGCAATCGCGCCTGGTGTTCATCCTGCGCGGCCTGGACCCGGCGCAGTTGCGTCGCTCGTTCGACGTGTTCTCACGGCGGTTCGCGGCATGATCACATTGCGCGTGCTCGGTACGTCGGTAACGCTGCTCGAATGCCTGCGTGTGCGGGCCGAACAGGAGTTGGGCATTCGCCTGGTGTACCAGGTGCACGATGTCGAACAGGCCCAGCGCATCGCAGTGATGCAGCCCGACAGCTACGACCTGTATGACCAGTGGTTCCACAACGTCGACTTCGTGTGGCCGGCGCGGGCAATCCAGCCCATCGACACCCGGCGCATCGCCCTGTGGCACGAGATCAACGACCTGCCCAAGCGTGGCCGCCTTTCGGCCCATGACCGCCTGGGCAGCGGCAGCGTGCCCAGCGAGCGCCTGTTCGTACAGCACGACGGCAGCCTCGGCAGCACCGTCACCGAACGCATCAGCATGTTGCCCCTGACCCACAATGCCGACAGCTTTGCCTACCGCCCCGAGCGCCTGCCCGAGGGTTTCAGCCACGGCAATGAAAGCTGGGGCTGGCTGCTCGACCCCGCCTGGCGCGCGCGCACCGCGTTGCAAAGCGACGCCGCCATCGGCGCCCTGGACGCCGCGCTGGCGGTGCAGGGCGCCGGGCTGGCGACGTTCAAGGACATCGGCAACATGAGCATCGAAGAGATCGATGTACTCGCTGACATTCTGGTGCGCAAGCAGAAGGAAGGGCACTTCGCGGCGTTCTGGTCGGACGATGAAGAAGCCGCGCAATTGATGCTCAGCCCGAGCATCGATATCCAGAGCCTGTGGTCGCCCACCTTGATGCGCTTGCACCGGGCGGGGGTGAAGTACCGTCTGGCGGTGCCCCGCGAAGGCTATCGCGCCTGGTTCGGCGGCCTGTCCCTGTCGCGGCATGCCCAGGGTGCGGTGCTGGATGCGGCGTATGCGTATCTCAATTGGTGGTTGTCCGGTTGGCCGGGCGCGGTGATGGCGCGCCAGGGTTACTACATCGGCAACCCGGCGCGCAGTCGCGACCACCTGAGCAGCGCCGAATGGGATTACTGGTATGCCGGCAAACCTGCCCGTGAGGAATTGCTCGGCAGCGATGGCTTGCCGCTGATTGATATCGGCGAAGTGCGCGACGGCGGTTCCTATGAGCAACGCATGGGGCATATTGCCGTGTGGAACTCGGTGATGGATGAGCACAACTACCTGGTGCGTCGTTGGGGGGACTTTATGCGCGCCCGTGGCTGACGGCCCGCCCAACGTTTGTCGCCAATAAAATGACAGCGAAGTCCCCGGTTTTATTGGGTGCACTTGTCCTTGCTCCCAGCTAATCTGCTAAAACTGAATATCCATCGACGATGGATATTTTTTTGACGCCAGGTCAGCAGTTCGCGAGGGACGCGCTATGACACAGGGACGCAGTGGCATAAAACGACGAACGCTGCCAGAGGGCACGGCAATGGCGTGGCGCCACACGTTTCAAACTCGTATCGCCGGAGTGCTGGTGTTGCTGCTGCTGGTGGTGGTCGGCGCCACCTACCTCGCCGTCAAGACCGCCACCTCCCAGGCTGTGGAAAACCAGGCCCAGGTCCAGTTGAAGACCGGCAGCCAGGTCTTCGAACGCCTGCTGGAACTGCGGGGGCGCCGCCTGCAATACGGGCTGGATTGGCTGACCGCCGATGGCCCCTTCAAGCAAGCCGTGGTCGAGGGCCAGGCCACACCGATTCTGGCCGCCGTGCGCCGCCACGGCAGCGGTATCCGCTCCAGCCAGGTGTTTGTGCTGGGGCTCGACGGCAAAGTGATGGCCAGTACCTTGCCGGTGCTGAATCGCGGTCAGCTGTTTCCCTACGATGCCGCATTGCGCCAGGCACGGCGCAGTGGCTTGCAGATGTTGATCGTGGCCATGGACGGGCGACCCTACCTGCTGGTGCAGGATGAAGTGCTCGACCCGTTGCCCATTGCCCGAGTCGTCATGGGCTTCCCCATGGATAAAGGGTTCGCCAATGAATTGCGCTCCATGAGCAACCTTGAGGTGTCGTTTCTCAGTGTGCAGGACGGCCGTCCCGGCACGCTGTTCAGCACCCAGCCCGACGCCTACCAGGCCACTGTGTTCAACCTGTTGCGCGACACACACCTCGAGCGTGACGCACAGATCACGTTGTTTTACGGGCAACGCGTGCTCAGCCAAGTGCTGCCGCTGGCCAATAACGGCGATGGCGATGGCGATGGCGATGGCGATGACGTGCGCGTGCTGCTGCAAAGTCCGCTGGACCATGCGCTGGAATCCTTTGCCCCGCTGGACCGGCAGTTCCTCGGGATTGCCCTGGCGGTGCTGCTGGTGTCATTGGCCGGCGCGCTGTTCCTGGCGCGCCGTGTGTCACGACCGCTCAATGCGCTGGTGGAGGCGGCCGGGCGCATTGGGGCCGGTGATTACCGCACGCCGGTGCGGGTGCGCAGCCACGACGAATTCGGCCTGCTGGCCCGCGCCTTCAACGCCATGCAAAGCGGTATCGCCGTGCGCGAGCGGCAACTGGCGCATAACGCCTTGCATGACCCGCTGACCGGCCTGCCCAACCGAGCCCTGGCCATGGAGCGCCTGGGCAGTGCGATCAGTGCAAGGCGGCCCGTGGTGTTGCTGTACCTGGGCATCGAGAACTACCGGGTGATCAACGAAGGCTTCGGTCCTGAGGGCGTCGAGGAAATGCTGCGCGAAGCCAGCCGCTGTCTGTCCATGAGCCTGTTGGCCAGCGACACGGCCGCGCGCATCACCGGCAGCGAATTTCTGCTGCTGCTGGAAAACACCGAGATCGACCGCGCCGTGGCCCGCGCCGACCGGCTGTATGCACTGCTCACCGAGCCCCAACGCATTGGCAATGACGAACTGCGTCACGAAGTCAGTATCGGTATCGCTGCGTACCCCGCCGATGGCCAGCAGGTGGAAGAGTTGATCGGTCGCGCCGCCATCGCTCGTCACGATGCGGCAGCGCTGCCAGGCTACCTGCAGATCTACCAGCAGGACCGCGACCTTGCGCACCAACGTCAGATCACCTTGATCCGCGACTTGCGCCGGGCCGCCGTCGAAGGCGAACTGTTCCTCTGCTACCAGCCCAAGCTCGATCTCAAACAGGGCGACGTGCGCCAGGCCGAAGCCCTGCTGCGTTGGCAGCACCCGAGCCTGGGCCTGGTGTCTCCGGCCGAATTCATCCCCTTGGCCGAGCGCACCGGCAGCATGCGCGGCCTGACCCAGTGGGTGATCGAAGAAGCCATCCGCCAGGTGGGTGAATGGGCACAGCGCGGTATATCGATCCAGCTGTCGGTGAATATTTCTGTGGATGACCTGGGCGATGATGACCTGGCCACTCGAGTCACCACCTTGCTGCTGCAATACGGCGTATTGGCCCAGCAGTTGATTTTCGAGATCACCGAAAGCGCGATCATGCACAACCCGCAACAGGCCCTCAGTGTGCTGGACCGGTTGCGTGGTTGCGGCATCAGCCTGTCGGTGGATGACTTCGGCACCGGTTATTCGTCGTTGGCGCAATTGCAGCGCCTGCCGGTGCAGGAGTTGAAAATCGACCAGTCCTTTGTACGCAACCTCGACAGCACCAGTGGCGATGGGGTGATCGTGCGTTCCACCATCGAAATGAGCCACAACCTGGGGCTCAAGGTGGTGGCCGAAGGGGTGGAGTTCGAGCCGAGCCTCAAGCTGCTCAAACTGTGGCATTGCGACACTGCCCAGGGCTATCTGATCAGTCGGCCGCTCAGTGCCATGGCGTTCGAGATGTGGATGCGGCGCGAGCGGGTACCGCTATAACGACGGGTGCAGTCCACCGCCTCTCCCATATTTTGATTTTCTTCGCTCATGAAAAAGGCGGCTACCTGTGAGGGTAGCCGCCTTGGTTTGCCGCCGATACAGCTTAATCCGGCAGTTTGAACGCCATCACGTAGTCACCCTGCTTGGTGCCCAGGGAACCGTGACCGCCGGCCATGACCAGCACGTATTGCTTGCCGTCCTTGCCGGTGTAGGTCATCGGGGTGGTTTGCGCGCCGGCTGGCAGGCGACCTTCCCACAGTTGCTTGCCGTTTTTCACGTCATAGGCACGCAGGTACTGGTCGAGGGTACCGCTGAGGAACGCCACGCCACCGGCGGTGGTGAAGGTGCCGCCTAGGCTAGGCACGCCCATGGTCAGGGGGATTGGCACGGGCGAGCTGTCGCGCACGGTACCGTTCTTGTGCATCCAGATGGTTTTGTGGGTGGTCAGGTCGACCGCTGCCACATAACCCCACGCCGGTGCCTGGCACGGCAGGCCCATGGGCGACAGCATGGCTTCGAGGATCACGCCGTAGGGCGCGCCTTTGTTCGGCTGTACGCCTTGGGTTTCGCTGATGCGCGGGCCTTGCTTGGCGATATCGGCGGCCGGGATCAGTTTCGATTTGAACGCCATGTAGCTTGGGTTCACGAAGGCAATCTGGCGTACCGGGTCGACGGAAATGCCACCCCAGTCGAACACGCCGAAGTTACCTGGGTACACGATCGAACCTTGCAGCGATGGCGGAGTGAAAGCCCCGTCGTAGCGCATGGACTTGAAGTCGATACGGCACAGCAACTGGTCGAACGGTGTCACGCCCCACATGTCGCGCTCTTTGAGCGGCGGTGGCATGAAGTTCAGGTCGGACTTCGGTTGGGTCGGCGAGGTATGGTCGCCAGCGACTGCGCCTTGCGGCACTGCCACTTCGTGGATCGGCACCACCGGCTGGCCGGTTGCGCGGTCCAGGACGTAGATGCTGCCTTGCTTGGTCGACGCCATCACCGCTTGCTTCACGCCTTCAGCGGTCTTGATGTCGATCAGCGAAGGCTGGCCGCCCACGTCCATGTCCCACAGGTCATGGTGAGTGAACTGGAAGGTCCACTTCACATGGCCGCTGTCGATGTCCAGGGCTGTCAGGCCGGCGCTGTATTTTTCCGAGTCTTCGGTACGGTCGCCGCCGTATTGGTCAGGCATCTGGTTGCCCATCGGCAGGTAGAGCATGCCGAGCTTTTCATCCACGGCGAACATGGACCACATGTTCGGCGAGTTGCGGGTGTAGGTCTTGCCCTCGGCCAGCGGCGTGGTGTCGTCGGGGTTGCCGCTGTCCCAGTTCCACACCAGCTTGCCGGTGTGCACGTCGAACGCGCGGATCACGCCGCTGGGTTCGTCGGTGGAGACGTTGTCGGTGACGTGGCCGCCGATCACCACCAGGTTCTTGGTCACGGCCGGTGGCGACGTGGAGTAGTAACCGCCTGGGGCGAAGCTGCCGATATTGGCACGCAGGTCGACCTGGCCTTTGTCACCGAAGTCTTCGCACATCTTGCCGGTGTCGGCGTTCAGGGCGATCAGGCGTGTGTCGGCCGTCGGTACGAAGATGCGTTTCGGGCAGGCATTCGGCGCGACGGCGGGGCTGGCGCTGCCGGTGGGGCTCTGCTCGGACGCGTAGACGGCGTCATCGTGATACGACACGCCACGGCAGGTCATGTGCGCCCAACCCTTGAAGTTCTCGGCACCTTCGGTGCTGATCTTCGGATCGAAACGCCAGATTTCCTTGCCGGTATCCGGGTCGAGGGCGATGACTTGGCTGTGCGGGGTGCATACGTAGAGCATGCCGTTGACTTTCAGCGGGGTGTTTTCCGCCGTGGTCTCACCCGGGTCGTTCGGGCCGGGGATGTCGCCGGTGCGGTAGGTCCACGCCGGGACCAGCTTATGGGCGTTTTGCGCTGTGATCTGCGCCAGGGGCGAGTAGCGATCGCCATAGGCGGAACGACCGTAGGAGTTCCAGTCGCCATCGGCCTGGGCCGGTGCCGCACTGGCCATGCCCGGTACCGCGTCGCGGTCCAACTGGCCTTTGATCTCACCGGGGTTGGTGAACTGGCTGGCGATGGCTGCGGCGCCCGCCAGTACCACGGCCACGCTCAGCGCGCCGGTACCCAGCGGGGCCGGTTGGCCACGCAGCAACGGACGGCGAAACCATGGGAGCAACATGACGATACCCAGGGCGAACAGCAGTGCCAGGCGCGGCACCAGTTGCCACCAGTCCAGGCCGACTTCCCAAAGTGCCCACACGGTGCTGGCGAACAGCACCAGTGCGTACAGGCCCAGCGCAGCGCGGCGGGTGGCCAGCAGCAAGAGGCCGGTCAAGGTGATGCCGATACCGGCCAGCAGGTAGTACAGCGACCCGCCGAGCATCGTCAGCTTGATACCCCCGGCCAGCAAGGCCAGGCCCATGATCAGCAGCAAGACTCCAAGCAGCCTGGGCAGAAGGCGACTTGGACTTGAGGCACCGTCAGTGCTCATAGTTGTGTTTCTCCGTTACGTTGGAATTATGTAACCCCGTGCTTCACTGTAGATGACGATTCGGCGCGGGCTTGGTTCAGCGTTCATTCGGGTTTTTCTGTGGATAACTGGGTTATCCACAGGCGGGCGATTTATACCCAGGCGCAGGTCGGTGCAAGACAGCGCTGTCTCTGTTGCGAGGGGAATTCGGCAAGATGGGGTCGACCGGAGAGTGAAACGTTTCAGTTTATTGCGGCAAGGATAATGGGAGGACGCGCCGAGAGAAAGCGCAAATCGCAAGATGCATCATTTCCGATTCGGTAACAGTGATTGTGGCAAGCCCGAATGCCGTTCAGTTAAGGCAGAACACCGTAACTGTGGCGAGCGGGCTGGCCTGTGGCGAGCGGGCTTGTTGTGGCGAGCGGGCTTGCCCCGCGTTGGGGCGCGAA
>NZ_JBMDIS010000063.1:0-37101 GCF_057808775.1 Pseudomonas sp. FG86
CAGCATCAGGTCGTACTTGGGTCATTTGAAGGTGGGGTTTATGGAGCGCTTACGAGAGCACCGCCTTGATAGCACTCAGCAACTCGGTCAGGTCCTGCTGCTTGCACACGTAGCCGGCCGCCCCTGCCTGCATGCAACGCATGGAGAAATGCCCGGGTGCCTGCGATGTCAGCACCAGCACCTTGAACGGCGTGGCCTGTTTGGTGGAGGACAGTCGACAGATAACTTCCAGACCATCCAGTTTGGGAATTCCAATATCCAGTATGACAATGTCCGGCATATGCTCCCGCGCAAGTTGCAACGCATCGACACCGTTATCGGTCTCGGCAACGACCTCATAACCATGGCGTTCCATTAGCATACGCACAGCAAGACGAATGACGGGATGATCATCCACGATCAGCACTTTATTCATGAGAAAGTCCAATTTCGCTGTTCGAATTATTCAGAGCAAGCACAATAGCCTAGTCGTTTCCTAGTTGGCATAGCATTCCCCCCTGAGCAACAGCAAGCAGAGACCCAACCCACAACCAGATAGGAATTAACCTACAAAAAATCACCAACGCGGATGTATCGAGTTTTATGGAGCCTTTCAGACCTTTCCGGGGGCACACATATTTTGAGTGAAATATCCAATACATAAGGGGGTGAAGGTAAACGTGGCGCACAGGAGTTTCAGGAAACGCCCCTTTTTTGTCGCCTTCACGCGTACGAGCTGGCAAAAAAAGCCTGACTCTTTCAGTTCCATTTAACATATCTACTTACACCCTAATTTTCCTACAGAACTTTCTGCGTCTTACAACTGCCCCGCACTTTTGTGAGTGAATTTTCTGTAAGACATAGTTCCTGATCAGGTGTAAATAATTCATTCATACCTTTAAAAACAGCTACGCCCGCAAACTCAACTTTTTAAGCGCTTAAAATTCCGCATTAAACACTGCTTAAACATATGGGGCTCCCACCTTTTTCAAGGCAAAAAAAATGGCCCCTTGAAAAAGGGGCCATCTTTCACACCATCTTAAAGACTCAGAACAACTTGCGACCCTTGTTGGCCGCAATGCGCATGCGCAGTGCGTTCAACTTGATGAAGCCTGCCGCGTCCGCCTGGTTGTAGGCGCCGCCATCTTCTTCGAAGGTGGCGATATTGGCGTCGAACAGCGATTCATCCGACTTACGACCAGTAACGATCACATTACCCTTGTACAGCTTCAGACGTACAACGCCGTTCACGTGGACCTGGGAAGCATCGATCATCTGTTGCAGCATCAGGCGCTCAGGGCTCCACCAGTAGCCGGTGTAGATCAGGCTGGCGTACTTGGGCATCAGCTCGTCTTTGAGGTGAGCCACTTCGCGATCCAGGGTGATGGATTCGATGGCGCGGTGAGCGCGCAGCATGATGGTGCCACCCGGGGTTTCATAGCAGCCACGGGACTTCATGCCCACGTAGCGGTTCTCGACGATGTCGAGACGGCCGATACCGTGCGCGCCACCGATACGGTTCAAGGTCGCCAGCACGGTGGCCGGGGTCATTTCGACACCGTCCAGCGCGACGATATCGCCGTTGCGGTAGGTCAGTTCCAGGTATTGCGGCTTGTCGGGAGCGTTCTCCGGGGAGACGGTCCATTTCCACATGTCTTCTTCGTGCTCGGTCCAGGTGTCTTCCAGCACGCCGCCTTCATAGGAGATGTGCAGCAGGTTGGCATCCATCGAGTACGGGGATTTCTTCTTGCCATGACGCTCGATCGGGATCGCGTGCTTTTCAGCGTAATCCATCAGCTTTTCACGGGACAGCAGGTCCCACTCACGCCAAGGAGCAATCACTTTCACACCAGGCTTCAGCGCGTAGGCGCCCAATTCGAAGCGTACCTGGTCGTTGCCCTTGCCGGTGGCACCATGGGAAATGGCGTCAGCGCCGGTTTCGTTGGCGATTTCGATCAAGCGCTTGGCGATCAGCGGGCGTGCGATGGAAGTACCCAGCAGGTACTCACCTTCGTAGACGGTGTTGGCGCGAAACATCGGGAAAACGAAATCGCGGACGAACTCTTCGCGCAGGTCGTCAATGTAGATCTCTTTCACGCCCATGGCTTGCGCCTTGGCACGTGCAGGTTCGACCTCTTCGCCCTGACCCAGGTCAGCGGTGAAGGTCACCACTTCACAGTTATAAGTATCCTGCAGCCACTTGAGGATCACCGAAGTGTCCAGGCCGCCGGAATACGCGAGAACGACCTTGTTTACGTCGGCCATGCCATCACTCCACGGGGTTTTACGGAAAGGCGTCGATTCTACCGACCAAAACCGTGAATTTACAGGGGCGCGACAGCAAATGAAGATAAAGCGACAGATTATGTCGACCGAGCGACCGATGGTCGCACCTTATGACGTGGCAGCAGGGTTGCTGGGGGCCTTGGCCTGGGGCGCCGTTTTGTCCGGAACGGCAACGCGCTCGAGCTGAATGTTCACGCGGCGGTTACGGGCGCGGTTGGCGGCGTTGGTATTAGGCGCCAGGGGGTAGCTTTCGCCATGGAAGCGCATCGTGATCTGCGACTCCTGGATACCATTGGCCTTGAAGTAGTCCATCACCGCCAGGGCACGCCGGCGCGACACATCGCGGTTGGTCAGGCGATTGCCGCTGTTGTCGGAGTGGCCGTTCAACTCGATATGGTTCACCGTCGGGTCGGCTTTCATGAACGCGAGAATCACCGCCAGCTTGCGCTTGGCCGCAGCATCCAGTTCGATGCCTCCACCGGGGAAGCCGATTTCGGTCTGTTTGACCTGATCGTAATTCATCGGTAACAGCTTGGCGGTGCACAGTTGATAGTCGTTATAGGCCTTGTTGAATTTCACCGGTAACAGGCGAATTTCCGAATAGCCGCCCTCGCGGGCGTAATGCCGCACGGTCGGGCTGCGCCCCTCGAGCAAACCGGTGAACAGGCGCCCGGCCTGGGCCTGGGAACTGTTGAACAGAACATCGCCACTGCCCGCGTGCACGGCGCCGAGGTTGATATCGCCCCGGCCCGGTTGCCAGGGCGCAGCGGCCGCCAGCAACGTGGCCGAGCCCGCGCCCAACGCGCCGCTGTAGGCTTTCAAACGGAACGTGGCCTGCTCGCCGGCCCGGCGCACGAACTCACCCGAGCCGAAATCGGTGATCGGCTGGGTCAGGCGGCACTCGAATTGGTCGCCTTCCACCTTCCACTCAATATTTTCCAGACGTGTCTGGAACGTGAGGGCCATCGCAGGCAGGCTGGCGAACACACTGAGCAGGGCTAGATAATGCTGGCGCACGGGAGGCTCCACTGGTTTCTACAACACTTCAAAGCGTCATACATCGTTAAGGCATACCCAGGGATATCGGTCGCATCCTGCAAAACTTGATAGCGAGTGCCTGCAAGAGTCTTTTCCGGTAGCATTCCCACCAGATTGACCCGCCTGGAATCCCCAATGTCCGACCGCCTGACCCTGCTGCGTCCCGACGACTGGCATATTCATCTTCGCGATGGTGCTGCGTTGCCCCAAACCGTGGCCGATGTAGCGCGTACGTTTGGCCGCGCCATCATCATGCCTAACCTGGTACCTCCGGTGCGCAATGCCGAGCAAGCCGACGCCTATCGCCAGCGCATCCTCGCTGCGCGGCCGGCCGGCAGCCGCTTCGAACCGCTGATGGTGCTCTACCTGACCGACCGCACCCAGCCCGAAGAAATTCGTGAGGCCAAGGCCTGCGGTTTCGTGCACGCCGCCAAGCTGTACCCGGCGGGCGCAACCACCAACTCCGATTCAGGCGTGACCAGCATCGATAAGATCCTGCCCGCCATCGAAGCCATGGCTGAAGTTGGCATGCCGCTGTTGATCCACGGTGAAGTCACCCGTGGCGACGTCGACGTGTTCGATCGCGAGAAGCTCTTCATCGACGAGCACATGCGCCGCGTGGTCGAGCTGTTCCCCACGCTCAAGGTGGTGTTCGAACACATCACCACGGCGGATGCCGTGCAGTTCGTCACCGAGGCCTCGGCCAACGTGGGCGCGACCATCACTGCGCATCACCTGCTCTACAACCGCAACCACATGCTGGTGGGCGGGATTCGGCCGCACTTCTATTGCCTGCCGATTCTCAAGCGCAATACCCATCAGGTGGCCTTGCTGGACGCCGCCACCAGCGGCAACCCGAAGTTCTTCCTCGGTACCGACTCGGCTCCCCATGCCCAGCACGCCAAGGAAGCCGCATGCGGTTGTGCCGGGTGCTACACCGCGTATGCCGCCATCGAGTTGTATGCCGAAGCGTTCGAACAGCGCAATGCCCTGGACAAGCTCGAAGGCTTCGCCAGCCTCAACGGTCCACGTTTCTATGGCCTGCCGGCGAATACCGATCGCATTACCCTGGTCCGTGAAGACTGGACCGCCCCTGCCAGCCTGCCGTTTGGCGAGCTGACTGTTATCCCGCTGCGCGCCGGTGAAACACTGCGCTGGCGCCTGCTGGAGGAAAGCAAGTGAGTGAAGACCATTACGACGACGAACACGAGCATAGCGGGGGCGGCTCCCGTCACCCGATGGCCGAGCGGTTTCGCGGCTATCTGCCGGTTGTCATCGACGTAGAAACCGGGGGCTTCAACTGCGCCACCGATGCCCTGCTGGAAATCGCGGCCACCACCATTGGCATGGATGAACAGGGCTTCGTGTTCCCGGAACACACGCACTTCTTCCGGGTTGAACCGTTCGAAGGCGCCAATATCGAAGCCGCGGCCCTGGAGTTCACCGGGATCAAGCTTGATCACCCGTTGCGCATGGCAGTCAGTGAAGAAGCGGCGCTGACCGATATCTTTCGTGGCGTGCGCAAGGCATTGAAGGCCAATGGCTGCAAACGCGCGATCCTGGTGGGTCACAACAGCAGCTTCGACCTGGGCTTCCTCAACGCCGCAGTGGCGCGCCTGGACATGAAGCGCAACCCGTTCCACCCGTTCTCCAGCTTTGACACGGCGACCCTGGCCGGCCTGGCCTATGGCCAGACCGTCTTGGCCAAAGCCTGCCAGGCGGCCGGTATCGACTTTGACGGACGCGAAGCCCATTCGGCCCGCTACGACACTGAAAAGACCGCCGAACTGTTCTGCGGTATCGTCAACCGTTGGAAACAGATGGGTGGCTGGGAAGACTTCAGCGACTGAGTTCATCGCCCGCGCATAAAAAAACCGGCCCTCTCAGGCCGGTTTTTTTTACCCGGAATCTGGCTTACAGCTTGCCAGCGTTCTCGGTCAGGTAAGCCGCAACACCTTCAGGCGAAGCGTTCATGCCCTTATCGCCTTTTTTCCAGTTGGCAGGGCAGACTTCGCCGTGTTCTTCGTGGAATTGCAGGGCGTCGACCAGACGGATCAGCTCTTCCATGTTACGGCCCAGCGGCAGGTCGTTGATGATCTGCGAGCGCACAACGCCCTTGTCATCGATCAGGAACGCGCCACGGAAAGCCACGCCGCCTTCGGACTCAACGTCGTAGGCCTTGGCGATGTCGTGCTTCATGTCGGCAGCCATGGTGTATTGGACTTTGCCGATGCCGCCATCATTGATGGCAGTGTTACGCCAGGCGTTGTGGGTGAAATGGGAGTCGATGGAAACGGCGACCACTTCAACATTGCGCGCCTTGAAATCGGCCATGCGGTGATCCAGGGCGATCAGTTCCGAAGGGCAGACAAAGGTGAAGTCCAGCGGGTAGAAAAACACCAGGCCGTATTTGCCTTTGATGGCTTCAGACAATTTGAAGCTGTCAACGATTTCGCCATTGCCGAGGACGGCTGGGACGTCGAAATCCGGGGCTTGTTTACCGACGAGTACGCTCATGGGTTATCTCCTGATGTAGGGGTGACGATTGAAGTAAAAGGACCGGCCTCGAGTCTGTCGCACCTAAGCGACAGACCTGTGACGCAGTCACGCTTCGTGAAGACCGAACATCATACACTGAAAAAACCGTTCGTCAGCGCGCGGGCGTTTAGCCTAAAGACCTACGATTCTACTTTGACAATCATTCTCGTTAACATTAAGATCCATCGCACTTAAGCCTCAACCCGCGACGGTTCTCCCTTATGTATGTCTGCCTCTGCACTGGCGTCACCGACGGACAAATCCGCGAAGCAATCTATGAAGGTTGCTGCAGCTACAAAGAAGTGCGTGAAACCACCGGCGTTGCCAGCCAATGCGGCAAATGCGCCTGCCTCGCCAAGCAAGTGGTACGGGAAACCCTGACGCAGCTGCAAACAGCCCAGGCCGCGCTCCCCTACTCAGCAGAATTTACACACGCTTAAATAAGCGTGTTTTAAAGAACCGGACAGAGTGTCCGGTTTTTTTATGCCCGTATTTCAATTAGTTAGCGTCAAGACGCGGAACACAAACATTCTTATTCCTATTAATTTTCATTTATTATTCAATAACTTAGGTTTGACAGTAGGGGTTTCGACACTCAAACTCCACCCTATATACAGCTATTACAGGGCAGGACCCCAGTCATGAAAGGCGACATCTCAGTCATCCAGCAACTCAATAAAATCCTTGGCAATGAACTGGTCGCGATCAATCAGTACTTCCTGCATGCACGCATGTATGACGATTGGGGCCTCGAAAAGCTGGGCAAACGCGAATACAAAGAATCGATCAAGGCCATGAAGGACGCCGACGCGCTGATCAAGCGCATCCTGTTCCTGGAAGGCCTGCCCAACGTGCAGGACCTGGGCAAGCTGAACATCGGCGAACACACCCAGGAAATGATCAACAGCGACCTGGGCTTCGAGCGCAAGAGCCACAGCGACCTCAAGGCCGCCATTGCCCACTGCGAAACCAAAGGCGACTTCGGCAGCCGTGAACTGCTGGAAGATATCCTGGAAGACCAGGAAGAACATATCGACTGGCTGGAAACCCAACTGGGCCTGATCGACAAGGTCAGCCTGGAGAACTACCTGCAATCGCAGATGGGTGAATAACCCTTAGCGACAGGTACAAAAAAGCCCCGCTCTCTCAGGAGAAGCGGGGCTTTTTATTACGCGCTTTTACACCAGCATCAAGCTTCAGTCTTGGCTGCCGCTTTTGCCGCTGCGTCTTTGATCAGCGTCTGCAACGAACCGTCAGCGGCCATTTCAGTGATGATATCGCTGCCGCCGACCAGTTCACCGTCAACCCACAGCTGTGGGAATGTCGGCCAGTTGGCGTACTTAGGCAGGTTGGCGCGAATTTCCGGGTTTTGCAGGATATCCACGTAGGCGAACTTCTCGCCACACTGCATCACGGCCTGGGACGCCTTCGCGGAGAAACCGCACTGCGGAGCGTTTGGGGCGCCCTTCATGTAAAGCAGAATGGTGTTGTTGGCAATCTGCTCTTTGATCGTTTCGATGATATCCATGGAACACCTCGGCTGGAACTTTGCGACTCACAGGTCGGCACGGTGGCGCATTGTAACGCAAAATTCCAGCGCGGTGCTCGGGCACCTTATGCGGCCGCGACCTGTACAGGCACGCCATTGAGCGCCGCGTTCCCCGACAGCTCATCCAACTGCCGCTCGTCGGTCAGGTCGTTGGCACTGGCCCCAGGCTGAGTGCTGGCGATAGCCATCTGCACCCCCGGACGCCCATGCCCCCAACCATGGGGCAAGCTGACGACGCCAGGCATCATGTCCAAACTGGCCACGACCTCCACCTCAATCATGCCGATACGCGAACTGACCCTCACCCGCTGCCCATCACTCAACCGACGGCTGGCCAGGTCATCAGGGTGCATCAGCAACTGATGGCGCGGCTTGCCCTTCACCAGCCGATGATAGTTATGCATCCAGGAATTGTTGCTGCGCACATGGCGGCGGCCGATCAGCAGCAGTTCGTCGTCCACGGGTACCGGCTGCGCCGCAAAACGCGCCAAGTCTGCCAGGATCACCGCAGGGGCCGCCTGCACCCGGCCGTTGGCCGTTTTCAGTCGCTCGGCAAGATTGGGCTTGAGCGGCCCCAGGTCCACGCCATGGGGATGGTCCGCCAGCATTGCCACCGACAATTTGTGAGCGGACGCATCACCGTAGGCGCCCGCGCGCAGCCCGAAATCGATCATCTGCGCCGGCGGCAGGGTCGGCTTGAGTGCCACACCGGTCCGCGCCGCAAAAGCCTTGGCCAACCCGACAAAGATTTCCCAGTCATGCAGCGCGCCCTCAGGCTTGGGCAGGATCGCGCGATTGAAACGGGTGACATTGCGTACGGCGAACATATTGAACGTGGTGTCGTAATGGTCGTTTTCCAGCGCCGAGGTGGACGGCAGGATCAGGTCGGCGTATCGCGTGGTTTCGTTGATATAGAGGTCGACACTGACCATGAACTCGAGCCCGTCCAGAGCCTGTTCCAACTGACGCCCATTGGGTGTCGAGAGCACCGGGTTACCGGCCACTGTCACCAGGGCGCGGATCTGTCCTTCGCCTTCGGTGAGCATTTCCTCAGCCAGTGCCGACACGGGCAACTCGCCGCCGTACTCCGGGCGCCCGGAAACCCGGCTCTGCCAGCGGTTGAAATGCCCACCGCCGGTGGAGGCCACCAGATCCACTGCAGGGCTGGTGCAGAGCGCGCCACCCTCGCGGTCGAGGTTGCCAGTCACCAGGTTGATCAATTGCACCAGCCAATGGCACAGCGTGCCGAACGCCTGGGTCGAAACCCCCATCCGTCCGTAACACACGGCCTTGTCCGCCGCGGCGAAGTCCCGCGCCAACTGGCGAATCTGCTCGGCAGGCACCGCACACTGACGGCTCATGGCCTCTGGGGTAAATCCGGCGATAGCGCGGCGTACTTCTTCCAGGCCCTCAACCGGCAGATGGCTGTCGCGGGTCAGGTCCTCGGCAAACAGCGTGTTGAGCAAGCCAAACAATAGCGCCGCATCCCCGCCAGGCCGCACGAAAATGTGCTGGTCGGCCATCGCCGCCGTCTCGCTGCGCCGCGGATCGACCACCACCACTTTGCCCCCCCGGGCCTGGATGGCCTTGAGACGCTTCTCCACATCAGGCACGGTCATGATGCTGCCGTTGGACGCCAGGGGGTTGCCGCCGAGGATCAGCATGAAGTCGGTGTGGTCGATGTCCGGGATCGGCAGCAACAGGCCATGGCCGTACATCAGGTGACTGGTGAGGTGATGGGGTAATTGGTCCACCGAGGTTGCGGAAAACCGATTGCGCGTCTTCAACAGGCCGAGAAAGTAGTTACTGTGAGTCATCAGCCCATAGTTGTGCACGCTGGGGTTGCCCTGATACACCGCCACGGCATTCTGCCCATGCCGCGCCTGGATCCCCGCCAGTCGCTCGGCGACCAGGGCAAAGGCGTCTTCCCAGGGGATCGGCTGCCATTCGCTGCCCACCCGCAACATAGGCTGGTGCAGGCGGTCCGGGTCATTCTGGATATCCTGCAATGCCACGGCCTTGGGGCAGATATGGCCGCGACTGAACGTGTCCTGCAGGTCCCCCTTGATCGAGGTAATTGCCAGGCTACCGTCGTCGGCGCGGGTGGTTTCCAGGGTCAAGCCACAAATGGCTTCGCACAGATGGCAGGCACGGTGATGGAGAGTCTTGGTCATGGCCAGTCTCTTTATTGGGCTTTGGCCCAACTATGGGCCGCGACCGCCAGAGGCGCCAGCAACGTTCGTCCTGTGAATCGACGAGCATCAGGCTAAGCCATGGCTAAGCGTGAGCAAATGTTTCAGAAAACGCCTGCGCAGCCCCTGAAAGCGACGCAGCCTGGCCTGGGCCCGGCCTCGCAGATTGCAAAAGGTCGTAACGCCAGTGTACAAATGACCCGCTGCTGTCAGGAAATCGTCTTCAAAAGCGCTCTCGCGCCCTTCTTGAACACCCCTAAAAACCGTAGCCCTATTGGTAAGACGCGACATTTAATTATAAGATCGCGCCTTCCCCTATTTCGTCGCCCCGTGCGGCTTTCGCCGCAGGTCTCGCCCGTTGTCACAATAAACAAGGCTTTGAGTATCTGCGGTCTGTTGCAAAAAGGTAGTTAATGATGAGCGCAAGGCACTTTCTCTCCCTGATGGATTGCACGCCCGAAGAGCTGGTCAGCGTGATCCGTCGAGGCATTGAGCTTAAAGACCTGCGTAACCGCGGCGTACTGTTCGAGCCTTTGAAAAACCGCGTGCTCGGGATGATTTTCGAGAAGTCGTCGACTCGCACCCGCCTGTCCTTCGAAGCCGGCATGATCCAGCTGGGTGGCCAGGCAATCTTCCTGTCGCCGCGCGACACCCAACTGGGCCGTGGCGAGCCGATCAGCGATTGCGCGATCGTCATGTCGCGCATGCTCGATGCGGTGATGATCCGTACCTTTGCCCACAGCACCCTGACTGAATTTGCCGCCAACTCACGCGTCCCGGTGATCAACGGCCTGTCCGATGACTTGCACCCCTGCCAGTTACTGGCTGACATGCAGACCTTTCTCGAACACCGTGGCTCGATCCAGGGCAAGACCGTGGCCTGGATCGGCGACGGCAACAATATGTGCAACAGCTATATAGAAGCGGCGATCCAGTTCGATTTCCAACTGCGTATCGCCTGCCCGGAAGGCTACGAGCCTAACGCCCGCTTCCTGGCACAGGCGGGTGACCGCGTCACCGTTGTGCGCGACCCGCGCGAGGCGGTGATCGGTGCGCATCTGGTCAGCACCGACGTCTGGACCTCCATGGGCCAGGAAGACGAAACCGCCAAGCGCCTGGCGCTGTTTGCGCCATTCCAGGTAACCCGCGCCCTGCTCGACCTGGCCGCGCCGGATGTGCTGTTCATGCACTGCCTGCCCGCCCACCGTGGCGAAGAAATCAGCCTCGATCTGCTTGACGATCAACGTTCGGTCGCCTGGGACCAGGCTGAAAACCGCCTGCACGCGCAAAAGGCCCTGCTTGAGTTCCTGGTCGAGCCGGCGTACCACCACGCATGAGCCAGTCCTTACTGCTGAACCTGCGCAATCTGGCATGCGGCTATCAAGACCAAAGGGTGGTGCAGAATCTCAACCTGCACCTGAATGCCGGCGACATCGGCTGCCTGCTGGGTTCCTCGGGGTGCGGCAAGACCACCACCCTGCGCGCGATTGCCGGGTTCGAACCGGTGCACGACGGTGAAATCAGCCTGGCAGGCGAAGTCATCTCCAGCGCCGGCTTCACCCTTGCCCCAGAGAAACGTCGCATTGGCATGGTCTTCCAGGACTACGCGCTGTTCCCTCACCTCTGCGTGGCCGACAACATCGCCTTCGGCATTCGCAAGCACCCGCAGAAAGACCGCGTGGTCGCCGAGCTGCTGGAGCTGGTCAATCTGAAGAACCTGGGCAAGCGCTTCCCCCACGAGCTTTCCGGAGGGCAGCAGCAACGTGTAGCCCTCGCCCGTGCCTTGGCGCCGGAGCCCCAACTGCTGCTGCTGGATGAGCCGTTCTCCAACCTTGATGGCGAACTGCGGCGCAAGCTAAGCCACGAGGTGCGCGACATCCTCAAAGCCCGCGGCACCAGTGCGATCCTGGTAACCCATGACCAGGAAGAAGCTTTCGCCGTGAGCGACCATGTCGGCGTATTCAAGGAAGGCCGCCTGGAGCAGTGGGATACGCCCTACAACCTCTATCACGAACCTCTGACGCCCTATGTCGCCAGCTTCATTGGCCAGGGTTATTTCATTCGTGGCCAGCTAAGCACCCCGGAATCCGTCAATACCGAGCTGGGCGAACTGCGCGGCAACCGTGCCTACTCCTGGCCGACCGGCGGCGCCGTGGACGTGTTGCTGCGCCCGGACGACATCGTCTACGCGCCGGACAGCGCTTTGAAAGCGCGAATTGTCGGCAAGACCTTCCTCGGCGCATCGACCTTGTACCGCTTGCAACTGCCGACCGGCGCACAACTGGAATCGATCTTTCCCAGCCATGCCGACCATCAGGTCGGTGCGGATGTCGGGATTCGCGTCGCGGCTGAACACCTGGTGCTGTTCCAGGCCTGCGGCAGCGTCGCGGCGCAGGTACCACGGTCCGAGTCAGGCGTACGGCGCTACAGCCCGGCCAGCAGTATTTGAAGAAACCGGGTCGAAATGTGGGAGGGGGTTTTCTCCCGATAGCAGTGGGTCAGCTATAGACAAGCTGACTGCCACACCGCCATCGAGAGCACCCTCCCACATTGAATTTCATTCACGTCGCAATCGACTTCAGGCCCTGCCAATCGGCGCGAATTTGGCCTGGGTATGTTCCGCCAGCACTGCGGCGGACAACTCCACTTCCAGCCCCCGTCTCCCCGCACTGACAAAAATCGTCGCGAACGGCTGCGCCGTCGTATCGATAAACGTGCGCAAGCGCTTTTTCTGCCCCAGCGGGCTGATACCGCCCAATAGGTAGCCCGTCGACCGTTGCGCCGCCGCCGGGTCAGCCATCTCGACTTTTTTCACCCCGGCCGCATGGGCCAAGGCTTTTAAATCCAGACTTCCGACGACCGGCACCACCGCCACCAATAACTCGCCTTTTTCGCTGCTCGCCAACAGGGTCTTGAACACCTGAGCCGGGTCAAGACCCAACTTTTCCGCGGCCTCCAGACCATACGACGACGCTTTGGGATCGTGTTCATAACTGTGGATGCGATGTTCGGCGCGAACTTTTTTCAACAAATCCAGTGCAGGGGTCATGCATGCTCCAGGCGTGGCAAACAGAGGACAGATTCTAGGCCAAGCCCACACAAAACGCTCTAGTACGCCCCTGACTCCCGTCAACACTTGCGGTGACGAGCGTGATCATTCATCAAACCTATAGTTGGAAAATGACTAATAGTTCACTTTCGACCTTTGACAGGCGTCATTCTTGTCTATATTTTTTCGTTTCCGAATACTGTAGGAATACAGCTGCAGCATTCGAGCAGTAAGCCTCGCCGAGGATGGGGATCCTCGACACGGTGAAAATCGCGCAAGGCCCGTTGAGGCCCGACGCCTGACAAGAACAACAAATTGAGGTTTTCCATGACAACTGCACTTCAACAGCCTTCACTTTCGAGCCAATGCATGGCCGAATTCCTGGGGACTGCGCTTCTGATCTTCTTCGGTACAGGATGTGTCGCTGCCCTCAAAGTCGCGGGTGCCAGCTTTGGTTTGTGGGAAATCAGTATCATCTGGGGGATCGGCGTCAGCATGGCGATCTACCTGAGCGCCGGTATCTCCGGGGCTCACCTCAATCCGGCGGTGAGTATCGCCCTGTGTCTTTTCGCCGATTTCGACAAGCGTAAACTGCCCTTCTATATCCTCGCCCAGGTCGCCGGTGCCTTCTGCTCCGCGGCGCTGGTGTACACGCTCTATAGCAATCTGTTTTTCGATTACGAACAAACCCACCATTTGGTTCGTGGGACCCAGGCCAGCCTGGAATTAGCCTCGGTGTTTTCGACCTACCCCCATGCGCTGCTGAGCACAGCTCAAGCGTTCCTGGTGGAAATGGTCATCACCGCCATCCTGATGGGCGTGATCATGGCCCTGACCGACGATAACAACGGCTTGCCACGCGGCCCCCTTGCTCCGCTGCTGATTGGCTTGCTGATCGCAGTCATCGGCAGCGCCATGGGCCCATTGACCGGTTTTGCGATGAACCCTGCGCGGGATTTCGGGCCCAAGCTGATGACCTTTTTCGCCGGCTGGGGTGAAATGGCCTTTACTGGCGGACGCGACATTCCCTACTTCCTGGTTCCGATTTTCGCGCCGATTGTCGGTGCTTGCCTCGGTGCCGCGGCTTATCGCGGGCTGATTGCCCGCCATCTGCCAAGCGCCGCACCTGCCGCAGCGGAGGCCAAAGAAGCCGCCGTCAACGGCGAAACGCGTATTTCCTGATAGCAACCGCCTGGGCCCTACTGCCCGTTTAGTGATCCAGGCCGTTTCCCACTCCCTTATTTCTCGTCCAAGGCAATCGACATGACCGACATTCAGAATAAGAACTACATCATTGCCCTTGATCAGGGCACCACCAGTTCGCGGGCGATCATCTTTGATCGTGACGCCAACGTGGTCTGCACCGCCCAGCGTGAATTCGTCCAGCATTACCCGCAGGCGGGCTGGGTCGAACATGACCCGATGGAAATCTTCGCCACCCAGAGCGCGGTAATGGTCGAGGCCCTGGCCCAGGCTGGCCTGCACCATGACCAGGTTGCCGCTATCGGTATCACCAACCAGCGTGAAACCACCGTGGTCTGGGACAAGGTCACCGGTCGCCCGATCTACAACGCCATCGTCTGGCAGTGCCGCCGCAGCACCGAAATCTGCCAGCAGCTCAAGCGTGACGGCCACGAGCAATACATCAGCGACACCACCGGCCTGGTCACCGACCCGTACTTCTCCGGCACCAAGCTCAAGTGGATCCTCGACAATGTCGAAGGCAGCCGCGAACGTGCGCGCAACGGCGAACTGCTGTTCGGTACCGTCGACAGCTGGTTGATCTGGAAATTTACCGGCGGCAAGACCCACGTCACCGACTACACCAACGCCTCGCGCACCATGCTCTTCAACATCCACACCCTGGAGTGGGACGCGAAGATGCTGGAAATCCTTGATGTGCCGCGCGAGATGCTGCCGGAAGTCAAGTCGTCGTCGGAAATCTACGGCCGCACCAAGAGCGGCATTGCCATCGGCGGCATCGCCGGTGACCAGCAGGCCGCGCTGTTCGGCCAGATGTGCGTTGAACCGGGCCAGGCCAAGAACACCTACGGCACCGGCTGCTTCCTGCTGATGAATACCGGCGACAAGGCCGTGAAATCCAAGCACGGCATGCTCACCACCATCGCCTGCGGCCCGCGTGGCGAAGTGGCCTACGCCCTGGAAGGCGCGGTATTCAACGGTGGTTCCACCGTGCAGTGGCTGCGTGACGAGCTGAAAATCATCAACGACGCCCACGACACCGAATACTTCGCCGGCAAGGTCAAGGACAGCAATGGCGTCTACCTGGTACCCGCGTTTACCGGCCTGGGCGCCCCCTACTGGGACCCCTACGCCCGTGGCGCGTTGTTCGGCCTGACCCGAGGCGTACGCGTGGATCACATTATTCGTGCAGCCCTTGAGTCGATTGCCTACCAGACACGCGACGTACTGGACGCGATGCAGCAGGATTCCGGCGAACGCCTCAAATCCCTGCGGGTGGATGGCGGCGCAGTGGCCAACAACTTCCTGATGCAATTCCAAGCCGACATCCTCGGCACCCAGGTCGAGCGCCCGCAAATGCGCGAAACCACTGCACTGGGCGCGGCCTACCTGGCGGGCCTGGCTTGCGGGTTCTGGGGTAGCCTGGACGAACTGCGTGGCAAGGCGGTGATCGAGCGCGAATTCGAACCTCAGCTTGAAGAAGCCGCCAAAGAGAAACTCTACGCCGGCTGGCAAAAAGCAGTGAGCCGCACCCGCGATTGGGAACCCCACGAAGGCGCTGAATAAGCCAAGCGCAGGACCCATATAGGGTTGTAACTGGCAGGGAGCAGATTCCTGCGTCATCATGGGCCACTTTTGTATGGCAGCCCAAAGGACGCCCCATGAATCTGCCTCCCCGCCAGCAACAAATCCTCGAACTGGTCCGCGAACGCGGCTACGTCAGTATCGAGGAAATGGCGCAGCTATTCGTTGTCACCCCGCAAACCATCCGCCGCGATATCAACCAGCTGGCGGACGCCAATCTGCTGCGCCGCTACCACGGCGGCGCGGCCTATGACTCCAGTGTCGAAAACACCGCCTACGCCATGCGTGCCGACCAGATGCGCGACGAGAAACAGCGCATCGGCGAAGCCATCGCCGCGCAAATCCCCGATCACGCGTCGCTGTTCATCAACATAGGCACCACCACCGAATCCATCGCACGTGCGCTGTTAAACCACAATCACCTGAAAATCATCACCAACAACCTCAACGTCGCCACCATGCTCAGTGCCAAGGACGACTTCGATGTGTTGCTGACCGGCGGTAATGTGCGCCGTGATGGCGGCGTGGTGGGCCAGGCCAGCGTGGACTTTATCAACCAGTTCAAAGTCGACTTCGCCCTGGTGGGTATCAGCGGCATTGACGAGGACGGCAGCCTGCTCGACTTCGATTACCAGGAAGTGCGGGTGTCACAGGCGATCATCGCCAATGCACGCCAGGTGATCCTGGCGGCGGACTCGAGCAAGTTCGGGCGCAATGCCATGATTCGCCTGGGGCCGATCAGCCTGGTGGACTGCCTGGTGACCGACCAGCAGCCCGTACCGGCGCTGGTGCAGTTGTTGAACCAGCATAAGGTTCGCCTGGAAGTGGTCTAGCGCCTGCATTGACGCCATCGGGGCAAGCTCCCTCCCACCTTTGATGTGTGAACCCGCTCAAATGTGGGAGGGGCGGTGCGACGATTCGACTTGCCCCCGATGGCGATCTATCTGACAGGCCATTGCCTAAGCCTGCCTCGGTTTCATGTTCACAAATTTTCTTTTCTCGCCCCTTCGATGAGTTTTTTCAATCGAAGTCGGGTGGCTGTGGGCGCGTTTATCAGCTACCATTTTCGCAAATGAACATTAATGTTCGAATTCCAATACGAAAAAGATCGCGAGGCCAGCCGATGAACCCTTCTACCTTGCCTGCTCCACCGCTTGCCGAAGTCTATGACGTTGCTGTTATCGGTGGCGGGATCAATGGCGTCGGCATTGCAGCAGACGCAGCCGGGCGCGGTCTGTCGGTGTTCCTTTGCGAAAAGGACGACCTGGCCAGCCACACCTCTTCCGCCAGCAGCAAGCTCATCCATGGCGGCCTGCGCTACCTCGAACATTACGAATTCCGCCTGGTGCGCGAAGCCCTGGCCGAACGTGAAGTGCTGCTGGGCAAGGCACCGCACATCGTCAAACAGATGCGCTTTGTGCTGCCACACCGCCCGCACCTGCGTCCGGCGTGGATGATCCGTGCCGGCCTGTTCCTGTATGACCACTTGGGCAAGCGGGAAAAGCTCGCCGGTTCGAAAAGCCTCAAGTTCGGCCCTGACAGCCCGCTGAAAAGCGAAATCACCAAAGGCTTCGAATACTCCGACTGCTGGGTCGATGACGCCCGCCTGGTCGTACTCAATGCCATGGCCGCCCGTGAAAAAGGCGCGCATATCCACACCCAGACCCGTTGCGTCAGCGCCCACCGCAGCAAGGGCCTGTGGGAAATGAACATGGAACGCGCCGATGGCAGCCTGTTCTCGATCCGCGCCAAGGCGCTGGTGAATGCAGCCGGCCCATGGGTCGCCAAGTTCATCAAGGAAGACCTGAAGCTCGACTCGCCCTACGGTATCCGCCTGATCCAGGGCAGCCACCTGATCGTGCCGAAACTGTATGAAGGCGCCCACGCGCACATCCTGCAGAACGAAGACCAGCGTATCGTCTTCACCATTCCCTACCTGAACCACCTGACCATCATCGGCACCACCGACCGCGAGTACACCGGCGACCCGGCAAAAGTGGCGATTACCGAAGGCGAAACCGACTACATGCTCAAAGTCGTCAACGCCCACTTCAAGAAACAGCTGAGCCGCGACGACATCGTCCACACCTATTCCGGGGTGCGTCCGCTGTGCAATGACGAGTCGGACAACCCCTCGGCCATCACCCGCGACTACACCCTGTCCCTCTCCGGCGGCACGGGCGAAGCACCGATCCTGTCGGTATTCGGCGGCAAGCTGACCACCTATCGCAAGCTCGCCGAATCGGCGATGGCGCAATTGGCACCGTACTTCACCCAGATGCGCCCAAGCTGGACTGCCACGGCCAGCCTGCCCGGTGGCGAGGACATGACCACGCCAGAAGCGCTGGCCGAGGCCATTCGCGGCAAATTCGACTGGGTACCCAGCGAGATCGCGCGCCGCTGGTCCACCACCTACGGCAGCCGTACCTGGCGCCTGCTGGAAGGCGTGCACACCCTGGCCGACCTGGGTGACCACCTGGGTGGCGGCCTGTACACCCGCGAAGTCGACTACCTGTGTGCCGAAGAGTGGGCGACCCAACCCCAGGACATCCTGTGGCGCCGCACCAAGCTCGGCCTGTTCACCACCCCGGAAGAACAGGACAACGTGCAACGTTACCTGTCCAAGGTTGAACAGAACCGTAGCCGCATCCAGGCAGCCTGACGGACCCGTCGTACAAAAGCCCCTGCGCCCTGTGGCCCAGGGGCTTTTTCATGCCGGCCTCCACATTCGGTTTTCCGAACGCAATCCATCATCCGATTCGGTTTGCCGGATCGAACCGTTGCAAATTTGCCGTCACGCAAAGTTAATCTCGATATAAATCAACCAGTTAACCTTTTCCTCCCGGTCTGGCACGACTCATGCTCTACACTCTCTCACGATTGCCTTGGACGCCTCAGGAGCCGTCACGGGCATTCGCCGTACAAGAGAGCCGTCTAGCCGGCTTCATAAAAAAAACAAATGTCGAGGAAGTATTGATGCGCATCGTTCCCCATATTTTGGGCGCAGCTATCGCTGCTGCTCTGATCAGCACTCCAGTTTTCGCCGCCGAACTCACCGGCACACTGAAGAAAATCAACGACTCCGGCACCATCACCCTCGGGCACCGCGACAGCTCCATTCCGTTTTCCTACATTGCGGATGCTTCAGGCAAGCCAGTGGGCTACTCCCACGACATCCAGCTGGCCATCGTCGAAGCCCTGAAAAAAGACCTGAACAAACCCGACCTGCAGACCAAGTACAACCTGGTCACCTCGCAGACCCGTATCCCGCTGGTGCAGAACGGCACCGTGGACATCGAGTGCGGTTCCACCACCAACAACGCCGAACGCGCCCAGCAAGTCGCCTTCACCACCAACATCTTCGAAATCGGCACTCGCCTGCTGGTCAAGAAAGACAAGGAAGGCAAGCCTAGCTACGCCGACTTTGCCGACCTGAAAGGCAAGAACGTCGTGACCACCGCCGGCACCACGTCCGAGCGCATCATCAAGGCGATGAACGCCGACAAGCAGATGGGCATGAACGTCATCTCCGCCAAAGACCACGGCGAGTCCTTCCAGATGCTGGAAAGCGGCCGTGCCGTAGCGTTCATGATGGACGACGCCCTGCTGGCCGGTGAAGAGGCCAAGGCCAAGAAGCCGGATGACTGGGTCATTACCGGTACACCGCAGTCCTTTGAAGCCTATGCCTGCATGGTTCGCAAAGACGACCCAGCCTTCAAGAAAGCCGTGGATGACGCCATCGTCGGCCTGTACAAGTCCGGCGAAATCAACAAGATCTACGCCAAGTGGTTCGAAAGCCCGATCCCACCAAAAGGTCTGAACCTTAACTTCCCGATGAGCGAAAAGGTCAAGGAACTGATCAAGAACCCGACCGACAAGCCGGCGCCGGAAGTAAAGATCTAAATACTGACTAACCTTATCTCCTGAGGGAGCCAACGCTCCCTCAGGCGTCTGTTACTACCTGCTGGCTGTATTTTGGAACACTCGACCTGGCGGTTTTCGAGCCGATCGCGTGTGCCTGACGTTCGTCGTCAGGCGGGAAAGGATCTTCCCCAAGCGGGTGCTTGTACATCGATCGATCTCGAGGGGAGACCCTAATGAATTACAACTGGGACTGGGGCGTGTTCTTCAAGTCCACCGGCGTGGGCAGCGAGACTTATCTCGACTGGTACATCGCCGGCCTGGGCTGGACCATCGCCATCGCTGTCGTGGCATGGATTATCGCCTTGCTGCTGGGGTCCATTCTGGGCGTCATGCGCACCGTGCCAAACCGTCTCGTATCGGGCATTGCGACCTGCTACGTGGAACTGTTTCGTAACGTACCGCTGCTGGTGCAGCTGTTCATCTGGTACTTCCTGATACCCGACCTGCTGCCGCAGAACCTGCAGGACTGGTACAAGCAGGACCTCAACCCGACCACCTCGGCCTACCTGAGCGTTGTCGTGTGCCTGGGCCTGTTCACCGCCGCCCGTGTGTGTGAACAGGTGCGCACCGGCATCCAGGCGCTGCCACGTGGCCAAGAAGCGGCCGCACGCGCCATGGGCTTCAAGCTGCCGCAGATCTACTGGAACGTGCTGCTGCCCCAGGCCTACCGGATCATCATTCCGCCGCTTACCTCGGAATTCCTCAACGTGTTCAAGAACTCCTCCGTGGCGTCCTTGATCGGCCTGATGGAACTGCTGGCGCAAACCAAGCAGACCGCCGAGTTCTCGGCCAACCTGTTCGAGGCCTTCACCCTGGCCACGCTGATCTACTTCACCCTGAACATGAGCCTGATGCTGCTGATGCGCGTGGTCGAGAAGAAAGTCGCAGTGCCCGGCCTGATCTCCGTGGGGGGTAAATAATGGAATTCGATTTCAGCGGCATCATCCCCGCCATCCCGGGCCTGTGGAACGGCATGGTCATGACCTTGAAGCTGATGGTCATGGGCGTGGTCGGCGGCATCATCATCGGCACCGTCCTGGCCCTGATGCGCCTGTCGTCCAACAAGCTGTTGTCCCGCGTGGCCGGCGCCTATGTGAACTACTTCCGTTCGATCCCGCTGCTGCTGGTGATCACCTGGTTCTACCTGGCGGTACCGTTCGTACTGCGCTGGATCACCGGCCAGGACACGCCAATCGGGGCATTCACCTCCTGCGTCGTGGCGTTCATGATGTTCGAGGCGGCGTACTTCTGCGAGATCGTACGGGCCGGCGTGCAATCGATCCCCAAGGGCCAGATGGCCGCTGCACAAGCGATGGGCATGACCTACGGCCAGACCATGCGCCTGATCATCCTGCCCCAGGCGTTCCGCAAGATGACCCCGTTGCTGCTGCAACAGAGCATCATCCTGTTCCAGGACACCTCGCTGGTCTACACCGTGGGCCTGGTGGACTTCCTCAACTCCGCCCGCTCCAACGGCGACATCATTGGCCGCTCCAATGAGTTCCTGATCTTCGCCGGTGTCGTCTACTTCATCATCAGCTTTTCCGCCTCGCTGCTGGTCAAGCGTCTGCAAAAAAGGTTTGCCGTATGATCTCTATCAAGAATGTCAACAAGTGGTATGGCGACTTCCAGGTGCTGACCGATTGCAGCACCGAGGTCAAGAAAGGCGAAGTGATCGTGGTGTGCGGGCCGTCCGGTTCGGGCAAATCCACCCTGATCAAATGCGTCAACGCGCTGGAACCGTTCCAGAAGGGCGATGTGATCGTCGACGGCACGTCCATCGCCGATCCGAAGACCGACCTGCCGAAGTTGCGTTCGCGCGTGGGCATGGTGTTCCAGCACTTCGAGCTGTTCCCGCACCTGACCATCACCGAAAACCTGACCATTGCGCAGATCAAGGTGCTCGGCCGCAGCAAGGAAGAAGCCACCAAGAAAGGCCTGCAACTGCTTGATCGTGTTGGCCTGTCGGCCCACGCCCACAAGCACCCTGGCCAGCTTTCCGGTGGCCAGCAGCAACGTGTGGCGATTGCCCGCGCCCTGGCCATGGACCCGATCGTCATGCTGTTCGACGAACCGACCTCCGCCCTCGACCCGGAAATGGTCAACGAAGTGCTGGACGTGATGGTGCAACTGGCCCAGGAAGGCATGACCATGATGTGTGTGACCCACGAAATGGGCTTCGCCCGCAAAGTGGCCGACCGCGTGATCTTCATGGACGCCGGCAAGATCATCGAAGACTGCCCGAAAGAAGAATTCTTCGGCGACATCAGCGCCCGCTCCGAGCGTGCGCAGCACTTCCTTGAGAAAATCCTGCAGCACTAAAAACAGCAGCGCTACCTTCTGCGAGGGCGGGTGGGCTTGTGGTGGCGAGCGGGCTTGCCCCGCGTTGGGCCGCGGAGCGGCCCCAGTACTGAGGAATGCGGTGTGCCAGGCAATCCTCAGTAGCTGGTTTGGGGCCGCTTCGCGGCCCAACGCGGGGCAAGCCCGCTCGCCACCACAAGCCCACCCACCACAAGCCCGCTCGCCGCAATCAGTCCGCTCGCAGCAGGACAAACATCGTCACCATAACTGGTTGACCCAAGGCATCTGTGATGAAATGCGACCCCAACCTCTATCGCGCCGCGCCGCCATCACTTGCCGTGAAGCCCCGCCTGATTCGCCAACTATTCCTGCCGCCGTTGATCATCGCCCTGATGGTCGGCCTGGGTTACATCGGCTTCTGGATCAGTGAGTACTACGGTATCCGCACCCTCAGCGATACCGGCGAGCGCCAACTGGAGTTGCACGCCCGCACGGTCGAAAGTGAACTGAGCAAATACACCTACCTGCCCAGCCTCCTGGAACTGGAATCCAGTGTCTCCAAGCTGCTGGCCGACCCAAACCAGGAAACCCGCAAAACCGTCAACGACTACCTCGAAGGCCTGAACCGACGCAGCCGCAGCCGGGCCATCTACGTGATGGACACCACCGGCAGGGTGCTGGCCACCAGCAACTGGCGCGACGCCGACAGCTACCAGGGTGAAGACCTGTCCTTCCGGGCCTATTTCCAGAACGCGGTACGCGGCCAGCCAGGGCGTTTCTACGGCATCGGCAGCACCAACGGCGAACCCGGCTACTACCTGGCCCACGGCCTGGAAGAGCACGGCAAGATCATCGGCGTCGCCGTGGTCAAGGTGCGCCTCGAAGCCTTGGAAGAACGCTGGCAGCGCGCACGCCTCGAAGCATTTGTCAGCGATGAGAACGGCATCATCATCCTCTCCAGCGACCCGGCCCGCCGCCTCAAGGCCGTGCGACCGCTGAGTGACGAGACCAAGGAACGCCTGGCCCACAGCCTGCAATATTACTGGGCCACGCTCAACGAACTGGAACCCCTGGCCCGCGAGCGCCTCAACGAAGGCACCGAAAAACTGACCTTCCCGGCCAACAGCGAAGTGGTGGCGGACGAGCGGGAGGTCAGCTACCTCGCCCAGACTCGACCGCTGAGCGACACACCCTGGAATTTCACCCTGCTCACCCCGCTCAACGACCTGCGCCGCGCCGCAATCAACCAGGGCATCCTGGTGGCCGTCGCCTTTGGCCTGGTGGCATTCCTGTTGATTGCCTGGAACGAGCGGCGCAAAGTCATCGCCACCCGCCTCGCCGCTCGGGAGGCATTGCAGGAAGCCAACAGCCAGTTGGAACGTCGGATTGCCGAACGTACCGCCGACCTGCGCGCCAGCAACGAGCGGCTCAAGGGCCAGATTCGCGAACGGCGCCAGGCCGAAGAGACCCTGCGCCGCGCCCAGGATGAACTGGTGCAGGCCGGCAAGCTCGCCGCCATCGGCCAGATGTCCACCAGCATCGCCCACGAACTGAACCAACCCCTGGCCGCGCTGCGCACGTTGTCCGGCAACACGGTGCGCTTCCTCGAACGCGGGGCGCTGGATACCGCCAGCGCCAACCTCAAGACCATCAACGAACTGATCGACCGCATGGGCCGCATCACCGCCAGCCTGCGCTCCTTTGCCCGGCGGGGCGATGACCAGGGCGAAGCCAACCTGGGCAAGGCCGTGGACGCCGCGTTCCAGGTGCTCGGCGCACGCCTGGACAGCCTGCCGCTGACCCTGCACCGCGACTTCTCCCCTGCCCTTTTGCAGATCGACCAGACGCGCCTGGAACAGATCCTGGTCAACCTGATCGGCAATGCCCTCGATGCGATGCAGGCACAACCGGCCCCCGAACTGTGGCTCGAAGGCAGCAGCGCCGACGGTAAATATCGCCTGCTTGTGCGCGACAACGGCCACGGCATCGACCCCGAGGCACGCAAGCATCTGTTCGAACCGTTCTTCACCACCAAACCCGGCGAGCAAGGCCTCGGCCTGGGCCTGACCCTGTCCGCCAGCCTCGCGGCGGCCACGGGTGGCAACCTCGCCGTGGAACACCCAGCCAGTGGTGGTACGGCCTTTGTCCTCTGCCTGCCTTTGGCGGGCGCTCAAAAAACTGAGTCGACATGAACGTAGAAAAAAACACTGACCTGACCGTCCTGATCGTCGAAGACGACCCCCATGTGCTGCTCGGCTGCCAGCAAGCCTTCGCGCTGGAGGACATCCCCAGCGTCGGTGTGGCCAGTGCCGAAGAGGCGTTGAAGCACGTCGACGAAAACTTTGCCGGCATCGTCATCAGCGATATTCGCCTGCCGGGCATCGACGGCCTGGAACTGCTGACCCGCCTCAAGGCCCTGGATAAAAGCCTGCCGGTGGTGCTGATCACCGGGCATGGCGATATCTCCATGGCCGTCGGCGCCATGCGCAACGGCGCCTACGACTTCATGGAAAAGCCCTTCTCCCCCGAGCGCCTGGTCGATGTGGCCCGCCGCGCCCTGGAACAACGCGGGCTGGCGCGGGAAGTCTGGTCGCTGCGCCGCCAGTTGGCCGAGCGCGATTCCCTTGAAGGCCGCATCATCGGCCGTTCGCCGGCCATGCAGAACCTGCGCGAATTGATCGCCAACGTCGCCGACACCTCGGCCAACGTGCTGATCGAAGGCGAGACCGGCACCGGCAAGGAACTGGTCGCGCGCTGCCTGCATGATTTCAGCCGGCGCCACGATCACCCGTTCGTTGCGCTGAACTGTGGCGGCCTGCCGGAAAACCTGTTCGAAAGCGAAATCTTCGGCCACGAAGCCAACGCCTTTACCGGCGCCGGCAAACGTCGCATCGGCAAGATCGAACACGCCCACCAAGGCACGCTGTTTCTCGATGAAGTGGAAAGCATGCCGATCAACCTGCAGATCAAGTTGCTGCGCGTGTTGCAGGAGCGCACCCTGGAACGCCTGGGTTCGAACCAGAGCGTGGCCGTGGATTGCCGGGTGATCGCCGCCACCAAGTCCAACCTCGATGAACTGAGCCGCGCCAACCAGTTCCGCAGCGACCTGTACTACCGCCTCAACGTGGTCACCCTGGAACTGCCGCCCCTGCGCGAACGCCGCGAAGACATCCTGCAACTGTTCGAGCACTTCCTGCAGCAGTCATCACTGCGCTTTGACCGCAGCGTGCCGGACCTCGACAACCAGACCCTGTCCAGCCTGATGAGCCACGACTGGCCCGGTAACGTGCGCGAACTGCGCAACGTCGCCGAACGCTTCGCCCTCGGCCTGCCCGCCTTCAAGAAAAGCGGCGCCAGCAGCGGCGGCCAGGGCCTGGCCTTTACCGAGGCCGTGGAAGCCTTCGAGCGCAACCTGCTCAACGACGCCCTGCAACGCAGCGGCGGCAACCTGACCCAGGCCAGCCAGGAACTGGGGATGGCCAAGACCACGCTGTTCGACAAAGTCAAGAAATACGGGTTGAGCCACTGATGGATCTTGTATTGAAGGCCGCACTGGGCGCGGCAGTGGTGCTGATCCTGGCGGCGCTGGCCAAGACCAGAAACTACTACATCGCCGGGCTGGTGCCGCTGTTTCCGACCTTCGCGCTGATCGCCCATTACATCGTCGGCAAGGGCCGCTCGGTGGACGATTTGAAGACCACGATCCTGTTTGGGATGTGGTCGATCATTCCGTATTTTGTGTACCTGGCGACGTTGTACGTGATGGTGGATCGGATGCGGCTGGAGGCCTCTTTAGCCGTAGCAGCGGTAGCGTGGCTGATGGCCGCGACGGTGTTAGTGAGCGTGTGGGTACGCGTCCACGCCTGACACCACTCAATCCAAATGTGGGAGGGGGTTTGCTCCCTCCCACAGTTTTATCCCGGTTGTGTCAGCGGACTATCTTGTCGATCTGGATCCCGAGTTTCTTCAACCGATACCAGAAGCTGCGCTCGGAAATCCCGATCTTCGCCGCCGCCGCAGCCTGCACGCCATGGCACTCGTGCAACGCCGCAAGAATGTAGGCTTTCTCGACCTCGGCCAGCGCCGCATCCAGGTCCTGGGGAATGCCCGGCCCGTCGCTGAGGATCGCCGTCACACCGCCCTCGCTTGGCTTGGACGCAAACAGGTAACCCGGCAGGTCGATATCCTCGATCACCGGCTTTGCGGCCACGATAGTCGCCCGCTCAACGCAGTTCTGCAGCTCACGGATATTGCCCGGCCAGTGATACGCCGCCATGGCCTGCAATGCTTCGGCGCTGAAGCCGGTGATGCGTTTGCCGGCGGTGGCGCTGAGGGTCTGGGCGAAATGCCGGGCCAGGGGAGCGATATCTTCTACACGTTCACGCAGGGCCGGCAGCGGGATCGGAAACACATTGAGACGGTAATACAGGTCTTCGCGAAACTCTTTGTTGGCCACCGCCTCCAGCAGGTTCTTGTTGGTGGCCGCGATCACACGCACGTCCACCTTGCGCTCGCGGGGGTCGCCCACCGGTTCGATCACCCGCTCCTGCAAGGCACGCAGGATCTTGGCTTGCAACGCCAGGGGCATATCGCCCACTTCGTCGAGAAACAGCGTGCCCTTGTCGGCCTGCATAAAGCGCCCTACCCGATCAGACACGGCGCCGGTAAACGCGCCCTTGCGATGACCGAACATTTCGCTTTCCAGCAGCCCTTCGGGGATCGCCGCGCAATTGACCGCCACGAAAGGCTTGTCTGCACGGCTGCCGTGCTTGTGGATGGCGCGGGCGACCATCTCCTTGCCGGTGCCGCTTTCGCCGGTCAGCAGGATGGTTGCGGTACTGTCACGCACCGAATCCACGGCGTGCAGTACCTTGCGAAACGCCGGGCTATCGCCCACCAGGCTGTCGAACTGCGCGTGTTCATCCAGCTCGGCACGCATGCGCGCGTTGTCGCGCATGATGTCGCGAAATTGCAGGGCCTTGGCCACGGTGATGTCCAGCTCGTCGATATCGAACGGCTTGGCGATGTAGTCGTAGGCGCCGTTGCGCATCGACTGCACGGCATTTTTTACCGTGCTGTAGGCGGTCATCACGATCACCGGTACCTGGGGAAATCGCACCTTGATTTCGGCCAGCAGCGCCGGCCCGTCCATGCCCGGCATGCGCCAGTCACTGATCACCAGGTCGATGTCTTCCTGCTCCAGCACTTTGAGCGCATGCAGGCCGTTGCCCGCGGTGAACACCTGGATGCCGTTCTGGCCCAGGGCGGAGGACAGCAAGTCACAGAGCTTGGGCTCGTCGTCGACCACCAATACGTTATGCGTCATGACTTTCCTCATCATCAGCGTCGTCTTCACCATGAGCCGGAATGTACAGGCTGAAGGTGGCGCCCGCATCGTTCTCACTGACACATTCGATGCTGCCGTCATGACTTTCCATGATCGAATAGACTTTAGCCAGGCCCAGGCCGGTGCCGGATGCCTTGGTGGTGACGAATGGCGTGAAGATGCGCTCGATCATATCCGCCGCAATGCCCTGCCCGGTGTCGGCGATGCTGATGACGGTGTTGTCGTTGACCGTGCGAATGCCCAGGGTCAGGCGCCCGCCTTCGGGCATTGCATCGATGGCGTTGAGGATCAGGTTCAGGCACGCCTGCTTGAGCTGCTTGGCGTCGGCATAGATCGTCGCGCCGGGGGCCTGGTCGTCGATCTGCGCCTGGATGTTGTGGGTCGCCAGCTCCGGGCCGCAGAAGCCGAGGATTTCTTCGACCAATGGGCGCGCCGCCTGCAACACGCGCAAGGGCGGATTGGGTTTGGCGAAGTCGAGGAATTCGGTGATCAGGTCGTTGATCCGGCTGACCTCGCTGATCACGTATTCCAAATGGCGCCTGTCGCTTTCCGGCAGGTCGGAGCGACGATGCAGCAACTGGGTGGCGGTCTTGATGATGCCCAGCGGGTTGCGGATTTCATGGGCCAGGCCCATGGCGACCTCGCCCAGGGCATGCAGGCGGTCACGCCGACGCAGCTGGGCCTCGAGGTGATGCAGCTCGCCCAGGCGCTCGGTCATATGGTTGAAGGTGCTGCTCAATTGCGCCAGCTCATCGCCACCGCTGACCACCACCCGGTGTGTGTAGTTGCCCGAAATCACTGCGCTTACGCCCTGGGACAGGTCACGCAACGGCTGGGTCAGGCGCCGCGACACCAGCACCCCCGCCGCCAGGGACAACGCCGAACTGAGCAGGAAAATCAGCACAAACAGATTGCTCTGGTTCACCAGCCCCACCAGGCTGGTATGCCGCAGCAGGCCACTGAAGATCACCCCTTGCAGCTCGCCATTGTCATTGAATATCGGCCAGTACAACCCGCTGTAGTTATTGGTGAACTGCTCGCTGGGCTGGCGGGTGCTGCGCAATGCGGCCTCGACACTCTTCGGAATGCGCGAGGGGTGATCCTGAAAGCGCTGGGTCGAGAAGATTTCCGTAAAGCCGCCCGGATTGGCCAGGTACAAACGCAGGTCGAGGGAATGCACGTCGGCCACGCTGGTCAGGAAGCTGCTGTCCAGGTAGGTCGCCACCAGCAACACATAGTCGACATCGTCCCGGGTGGTCTCGAAGGTCGAGACCACGATACCGGTACTCACCCCCGCCACTTGCACGGTCTGCAACACCGCGTTGCTGGTCAGGCTGATCTGCTTGACGATGTCGTCGGAGGCGGTGCTGAACACCAGCTTGTGGTCGCTGGTGCGAATCAGCGCCACCACGTCGATATCCGTCGCCTGGGCGATATCGGCGGTCAGCCGGTCGTGCTTGGCTGCCTGCCGGCTGGAGGGCGGGCTGGTGTAGCGCAGGAACAATTTAGCCATGCGCGCGTTGTCATGCAGGATGTCACCGATCTCGTCCTTGACGATCTTGGTCGACTCCTGCAGCCAGATGCGCACGTTGCTGTCGAAAATCTGCGACAACGTGGTAGCGGCCAGCTCAGCCGCGATCATGGTCGGGATGACGCTGACCAACCAGAACGCCAGCACCAGCTTGCGCTGGACGCTCCAGCGCGAAATGGCAAAGGGACGGGCTTTCTGGCGGGTCTTGGTGATCATCAGGTTTCGCTTATCGCAGCAGCCATGGCAGGGTCGGAACGATCCGGTCGGATAAAAATCTTCACTACTTTGAGCAGGGTGTTCACCAGCCGATTGCGGTGGCGGAAGAACAGGCTGTTGCCTTCGAACTCGCACCCCAGGCGCAGCTTACTGGCATACCCGGCCTGGCCGCACTCATACACTGCAATATTGTGCTGGATACAGTAATCGACATTGGTCAGCCAGCTGCGGAAGTACAGGTTGTAGTCACGGGTGTACTCGACGTCGTGCCCGAAGAACTTATCGACCAACCGATGCTGGTCTACCAGGATCAGGTTGAACGCCACCAACTGCGCGTCCACCCAGTAAAGTACACAGACCGCACGCTCTCCAAGGCGTTCGAGCACGCCGGTGAAGTAGCCGGCGGGCAGGCGCTCGAACTGCAGGTCGGCGCGGGTCAGCGTGGCCTCGTACAGGCGCATGACCTCGGGCAGCACGTCGTCGATATTGCGTCGCCACTCGACACGTGGGCCCGGTGCGCGCAGTTTGCGGCGCAGGTCCTTGCGCGTGGACTTGCCCAGCGACCCCAGGTAGGCGTCCACCGAGCCATAGGGCAGCGGCAATACCCCGGTGGGCAGGCTCGGCATGCTCTGGAAACCAGCCGCCCGGCAGCTGTCGGCCCAGTGCGGATCATTGGCCGGCGCATCCTTGACCGCCACCAGGCCGATACCGAACGCATCGGCATCCTGGCGGGCGGCCTGGAGCAAATGCTGGAGCAACAGCGGGCGTCGCCCCTGCGGCACGTCACTGGCAAACCCGGCGTCGCAACGCTCGGCCACCGGCGAGCCAATGGCATACAGGCCCAATTGCAAAACACCCGGCCACAGTCGCTCCAGGCGCTCGGTCAAGCGCTTGCCGGCGCCCGACACCGTGGTGTCGAGCCGATAATGGGTGATGAACGCGGCGGCCACAGCCACCAGCGTGCCGTTTTCAAAAACCGCCAGGTAACGCCATTGAAAATCGGCGATGGCCGCGTGTTCCACCGCGACGTAATAGTCCCAGTCCTCCAGCGCACCGGGAAAGCAGTCGTTCCAGGCACTGCGCGGGATTGCCCGGACGGTCGGGAAAGCTTGGGTGGTGATCACATCATTTCCCTTGTTATGGCCTGTGCCAAGCGGACGCGTTGTGGCTATGGTGATCAGGCTTGTTGTGGCGAGCGGGCCTGTTGTGGTGAGCGAGCTTGTTGTGGTTAGCCGGTTTGTTGTGGCGAGCGGGCTTGCCCCGCGTTGGGTGGCGAAGCCACCCCAAACCCAGGCACCTCGCCCCTAACTGGAAACCTGCATTGCTTGTGAGGGGGCTGCTTTGCAGCCCGACGCGGGGCAAGCCCGCTCGCCACAACAAGCTCGCTCGCCACAACGAACCGGCTAACCACAACAAACCGGCTAGCCACAACAACCCCGTTAGCCACAAGCAGCCAGCTCACCACAACCCGCCAGCTCGCTGGAGAGTGCGGAGTGTCGCTCGACAAACTCCGTACTCAACTCGATCACGCGGCGGTATTGCAGGTCGACGGTGATCATGTGGTAGCAGTTGTCCAGCAGGATCTTGGTCACCGGCCCGCCGAGGTGGCGTTCCACGTAGTCAGCGTTCCAGCGGCTGGTGATGTCGTCCTCGATGGAATGCAACACCAGCGCCGGCACCTTGACCTCGGGCATGCGCTTCTTGACCACGGCGTTCATACGGTGCAACTCGCGCACCGTGATGCCTTCCATGGTCAACAAACCGGCTTCGCTGCTCTCCCCTTCCTTCATCTGCCGCTCGACAATCGCCCGCAGGCGCTCGTTCTTGATGCCATACGGCGGCTTCTCTTCGAAGCGGCAGATATGCACGCCGAACGGAATCTTCATCAGCAACGGCGTGAGGAACGCCAGCTTGTTGATGCTCCAGCCGTCGTACTTCAACGTCGTGGAATACATCAGCAACCCAGCGACTTGCCCTGGGTGTTCGGCGGCGACGTACATCGACATCACCGCCCCCATGGACAAGCCACCGACAAACACCTGTTCATGGCGCTGCTTGACCTGGGCGAAGGTCTTGCGCACACCTTCGTACCAGTCCAGCCAGCCGGTAGCCTGCAGGTCGCTGTTGTCACCGCAGTGCCCGGCCAGGGTGGGCACGTACACCGTGCAATTGCCCACCTTGGCCAGGCCCTTGGCGACCTGGCGCAGTTCCGTCGGAGTGCCGGTCAGGCCGTGGATCAACAGGATCCCGACCGGACCTTCACCGAGAACGAAGCCGGCATCACCTTCACCGAGGTCGATCTCTGCCGGTTTCACCGTTTGGTCGCCCGCACCAGCAGTTGCTCGAGCAGCTTCAGGCCCAGCTCGATTTCCGGGTAGCTGATTTCCAGGGACGGTGCCAGGGTGATCACGTTCTTGTAGTAGCCGCCCACATCGAGGATCAGGCCCAGCTTGCGGCCGTCTACCACCATGTCGCCTTTCATGCCTTCCTCGACCATGTAGTCCAGGGTCGCCTTGTCTGGCGTGAAGCCATCCGGGCCGCAGATTTCGCAGCGCAGGGCCAGGCCCAGGCCGTCGACGTCGCCGATGATCGGGAAACGTTTCTGCAAGTCCTGCAGGCCTTCCAGGAAGTATTTGCCCTTGGCCATGACCATCGCGCCGTAGTCGACTTCGTTGGTCATCTTGAACATTTCCAGGCCCACCGCCGTGCCCAATGGGTTGGAGGCGAAGGTGGAGTGGGTCGAACCTGGCGGGAAGACCTTCGGGTTGATCAACTCTTCACGGGCCCAGATACCGCCCAGCGGGTTGAGGCCGTTGGTCAGCGCCTTGCCGAACACGATGATGTCTGGCTTGACGTCGAAGTGCTCGATCGACCACAGCTTGCCGGTGCGATAGAAGCCCATCTGGATTTCATCGGACACCATCAGGATGCCGTGCTGGTCGAGAACCTTCTTCAGCTCGCTGTAGAAGTTCATCGGCGGGATCACATAACCGCCGGTGCCCTGGATCGGCTCGACGTAGAACGCGGCGTATTCACTCTGGCCGACTTTCGGGTCCCACACGCCGTTGTATTCGGTCTCAAACAGGCGGGCGAATTGCTGCACGCAGTGGCTGCCGTATTCTTCCTTGGTCATGCCTTTAGGGCCGCGGAAGTGGTACGGGAACGGGATGAACTGCGCACGCTCGCCGAAGTGGCCGTAGCGACGACGGTAGCGGTAGCTGGAAGTGATCGACGAAGCACCGAGGGTGCGCCCGTGGTAGCCGCCTTCGAAGGCGAACATCAGGCTCTTGCCGTTGGTGGCGTTACGTACGACCTTCAGGGAGTCTTCGATCGACTGCGAACCGCCGACGTTGAAGTGGACGCGACCGTCGAGGCCGAATTTCTTCTTGGCATCGACCGCGATCATTTCCGACAGCTCGATCTTGCCTTTGTGCAGGTACTGGCTGGCGATTTGCGGCAGGGTGTCGATCTGCTGTTTCAGCGCATTGTTCAGGCGCGGGTTGGCATAGCCGAAGTTGACGGCCGAGTACCACATTTGCAGGTCGAGGTAGGCCTGGTCTTCGGTGTCCCACACGTAGGAGCCTTCGCAGCGGCTGAAAATGCGCGGCGGCTCGATGTAGTGGACAGTGTCGCCGTACGAGCAGTACTTGGCTTCTTTATCCAGAAGCACCTGGTCTTCGGCGGTAGCGATACGGATATCAGACATGGTGGAAGAGTTCCTGATTTTCAATAGAGAGGTCAGTCGCAGCAAAGGTGGTGGCGTTGGCGGCAATGCCCTGGGGCAGCCTGGCCAGCAATGCGGTCACTTCGGCGAAGGTGTCGAAGCGCGCGTGGGGAATGTTGTTGGCTTCGCAGTACTGGGCGAGGCTGCCTTTGGCGAAGACGAAATCGGCGGTGGACGCGACGCACATGTCGGACTTGCCATCGCCGATCACCAGCACGCGCTTGTTGCGCGGCGTGGACTTACACTTGCAGTTGCCCGACGCGGCGCGGCACGCATCGCTGGAATACGGGAAGTCGATGCGCCAGCTGTCCTGGTCGACCTGGCGCAGGCGGTTGGCGAGGATCGGCAGCAGGGTCACGTAGTTGCGCGACAGAATCCGCGCGATACCCTGCTCGATGCCGTCGCTGACCACTTCGACGGAGGCCCCGAGACCGATGACGTGATCAACGAAATCCGGGAAGTCCGGGTCGATCTCGACGCTGTCGAAATACGCCAGCAGTTCGCTGGGGGTGGCCTTGATCAGCGCCAGTTGGCGGCTCAGGCATTCGCGTGAACCGATATGCCCATCCAACCATTCCTGCTCGATGGTTTCCCATTCGGGACCCGCGAAGCGTTGGAGGACGTTGTCGATGACATCGGTGGGGGTAATGGTCCCGTCGAAGTCACACACGATATGCCAGTGGATCATCTGCCTGTCCTTGAGTTGGAGGGCTTGAAGAAGAGCGCGCTGTGTGCGCTTGCTGAAGGGGTAGAGCAGGGACTGTGCCAACTGGCCCTGGCCCAGCAGGGCTGGGGGTTTGCCTGATAATTCGGGCGATATGTGTCGCAGGAGCTACAATTTTTGTAGCTTGCTACAAACAAGATGAGTGCTTGCGCCAGGCATCCCCTTCGCGCGTTCATGCGCGCATGTCCAGATAAGGAAACGCTCCATGTTCAAGGTTACTTCTGCTGTATTCGCCGGTTTATTGGGACTCTGGGGCTTTTCCAGCGCAGCCCTGGCAGAAGGCATCACCGGCGAAGTCGGCGCAGGTATCGCTTATCAACCCCATGACCCGACCGGCAGTCGCTACGAAACGCGGCCCATCCCCTACGTGGACCTCGACTGGGGCAGCGTCAGCCTGGGCACCGACGACGGCCTGACCTGGAGCGCCCTCAATACCAACGGTTTTACCGCCGGCCCCTACGTCAATTACCTGCAGGGGCGTACGGCCAATGGCTCACTGCGCGGCCTGCGCAATGTCTCGGACATGGCTGAAATCGGTGGATTTGTTCAATACGCCCCGGTCGATTTCTGGCGTGTGTACGCCCAGGTGGGCCAGGCCGTTGGCGGCGGGCATGATCAAAGTGGCGTGCTGGGTAAGCTCGGCGGTGAGTTGGGCTACCCACTGGGCGGCGGGATTATTGGCAGCACCGGCCTGATGGCGCACTTTGCCGACGCCCGCCAGACCCAGACCTATTTCGGCGTGGACGCCAACGAATCCGCGGCCTCCGGCATTCGCGCCTACAACGCCAGCGCGGGCTTCCAGAACATGACGCTGACCCAGAGTTTTGAATTCCCCCTGGCGTCCCACTGGTCGCTGCTGACCAGCGCCAGCTGGGTGCACCTGGTGGGCTCGGCGGCCAATAGCACTATCGTCAAGGCGACCGGGGACGTGAACCAGGGCCAGGTACAGACAGCCATCAGCTACAAGTTCGACTAATAAGCACACACCTTCTTACAAACTGGTCTGAGCCTTGCAATGACGCCCCGGAATTCATTTCTTCAGGACGCTATTCATGGCTCGCCCCGCTTACCGCCTGCTGCACCACTCGCTCTGGGACCTGGTCCCCATCACGATGGGCCTGGCCCATTTCGTTTTTGTCATCTGGCTGGTGACCGCCTTTCATAGCCTGAGCGGGTGGGCCTTGTTGCCCCTGGCGCTGCTCTACGCGGTGAGCCTGTCGTGGAGCATCAACAGCATCTCGCACAACCAGATCCACAACGCCTACTTCAGCCATCGCGCGATGAACCGCGCCTTCGACCTGTTGCTGTCGGTGACCATCGGCTTTTCCCAGACGCTCTACCGCGATATCCACAACCGCCATCATCGCGGTAACGCCGATCTGCCGGGGCCGGATGGGCACACCATCGACCCCCTGTCGATCTACCAGCGCGGCAAGGATGGGCAGCCGGAGAATCCCTGGGCCTATACCTTCCTCAGTTTCTTCCGTGACGACCCCAAGCCGTTCTACGACGAAATGAAGCGCAAGCGCCCGGCGGATGCGCGTTGGGTCAAGGTCGAAATCGGCGTGACAGTGGCGTTCTACATCGCCCTGGCGTTCTACAACTGGCAGGCGGTGTTGTGGTTATTGCCGTTCTGGTACCTCGGCCAGTGCCTGTCATCGCTCAATGGCTACTATGAGCACTTCGGCGGCAACCCGGACCTGCCGATCGCTTGGGGCGTGAGTTCCTATAGCCGGTTGTACAACCTGATCTGGATGAACAACGGCTACCACGCCGAACACCACTACCGGCCCAAGATGCACTGGACCAAGATGAAGGCGTTTCACCGGGAAATTGCCGAGCAACAGCGTGCGGCGGGGGTCAAGTCGATTCCAGTGTCACACGGCCTGGGCTTTTTGGTTGCACACCGCAAACCCTGACCTCCCTCCCGTAGCAACTGTGTGACCCAGCTGCTACGGGAAGGGCGATTTCAGTTTTCTTCGCCCTCGGCCAGCAGGGCGATCCCGCCGATAATCACCGCAACCCCCACCCAATGCAGCAGGCTGATGTGTTCCCCCAGCCCCAGCCACGAACCGAGCAGCACCACCACAAACACCAACGAACTCAGGGGGAACGCCAGGGACAGGCTGCTGCGCCGCAGAATCAGCATCCACACGAAAAACGCCCCGATGTAACTGGCGATCGCCGCCAGAATCCCTGGGTTGCGCGCCACCTCGGACAACCACTGCCAGTTGAAATCCATCTGGCCCAGTTGGTTGCCAGCCACCTTGGTAAACAACTGCCCGGCGCTTTCGGTACAAATCAGCAAGGCCCACAGCACCACGGTGCCGAGGCGCCCGTGCAACCAGCCACTTGGGCGCGCTACCACAACATCCTGCGTATTCATGCCTGACTCCCAATCGCCACCAACATCACCCCCAGGGTAATCACCAGGGTTCCCAGCCAACGGCGCCGGCTGACGGTTTCCTTGAGCACCAGCTTGCCTGCCAGCACCACCCCGCAATAAGCCAGCGCCGCCGCCGGGAACAACAGGCTCAACGGCGCACGGGACAAGGCTTCCAGCCAGACGAAGAACTCGATGGCATAGGCGCCGATCCCGGCCCACAGCAACGGCGCATTGAACACCTGGCCCCAGAAGGCATTCAGGCGAAACTCACCCTCCAGCGCTGGCAGGCGGTCCAGGCCAATCTTGAAACACAGTTGGCCGATCACATCGAGCACGATGGAAAAGGCCACCAGCAACACCACAGTCAGGGTCACGGGAACAGCTCCTCAAACAGGTTGATCAGGGCTTCATTGGTGGTGGCGTTGCGCTGCAAATCCTCTGTGCTCCAACGCTCCGGCGGCGGCTGGTCGGACTTGGCCTCCCAACGCTTGAACGCGTTACTGAACGCTGGCGTGGCGAACTCGCCGCACACGTCGATACCGATGATCCGCTTGCGCGCCGCCAGGGCCCGCAGCGCCTGGAGCAGGTGGGTCAGGCGCATGCCGCCCTGGTCCCAGTTGGTGGCTGCGTCTTCACTGGCCAGCACATCTTTGTCGATGGTGATCCAGATCGCCTCGGTGGGCAGACTGGTGATCATCTGGTCCAGAAAGGCCGCCCAGTCGAGCTCCGCCAGGTTGCGCCAGTGCAGGTAGTTTTCCTGCTGCTGGTGGCCAGCACCATCGCCCACCCGGCCCCAGACCTTCGATGGCGGGTGCTGCCACGGAAACAGCTGCAATTTCCCGCGCTTGAGGGCGCCAAGGTTGCCACCGCGCAGTTGCGGGTTATGCAGGTCGTCGCTGCACGGGCCGAGAGTCACGATACGTTGGATCGCCGGCATTTTCAGCGCACGGTTGACCCACGAACCACAGTGCCGCTTGGGTGCCAGGCGCACCCAGTCGGGGTGGTTGTCGAAGTGGATCAGGCTGACAGGTTCTTTCAAATCCGCGAGGAATGCCGGCGTGAGGTGGTGATAATCGCCGGAGCCGACAAATAGAATTTCCGGCCGTGCATTGGTGGGCCGCGGCCGGTGGGCCAGGCGTTCGGCGAAGCGCTTCCAGGTTTTTTCGGTGGACCACAGGCGTAATTTAGGGCCCAGGTCCAGCAAGTCGATACGGTTGGCGCGGCCACTGGCCAAACGTTGGGCAATCGGCGCCTGACCGGTGAGGCTGTGGTCGAGGTCAAGAATATTCAAGGTAGTGTTTCACCCCTAATGGCAGCGCCCAACCGGATACCGGCTGGGCTTTAGGGGGTCAATGCAAGGGGCGGGCCAGCGGGTGAACGAGCGAAGGCTTGAAGCCTGCGCAGAATTGATGTGGGAGGGGGTGCCCCGATGGCGGCCTCATCGGGGCATAAGTATCTACACAACTTTTTCCAGCGGTCTGTGGCGAGGGAGCTTGGTCCCGTGGCGGCCTTCGGGCCGACCGCTTTTTT
>NZ_JBMDIS010000064.1:0-37047 GCF_057808775.1 Pseudomonas sp. FG86
GCTTCGCAGCCCAACGCGGGGCAAGCCCGCTCGCCACAACAAGCCCGCTCGCCACGGGTTACTGTTTGCTAGTTCTATCTCTTAACTGACTGGCATCAGGGCTTGCCCCCTCCCACAGGTGAAGCGTTGTCAGCTCAGAGACCTTTGGTGGTCTGGCTGCGCTGCCCCTGCACACCCACCGGCACATCGCCCTTGAGCGTCACCCGGCGCACGATGCGTTCCTGGGTGCCGTAGTCGTCCACCGCGTAATGCTGGGTCGCGCGGTTGTCCCAGATCGCCACGTCGCCGGTATTCCAACGCCAGCGCACGGTGTTTTCCAGGCGGGTGACGTGGCTTTGCAACAGGTTGAACAACTGGGTCGAATCTGCCTGGGAATAGCCTTTCAGGCGCTTGACGAAGTGCCCCAGCAACAGGGTCTTCTCACCACTGACCGGGTGTACGCGCACCACCGGGTGCTCGGTTTCGTACACCGTCGAGGTAAACACCTTGCGGTATGCCTCGAGCCGCTCTGCCGACACATCCGGCTTGAGCGCGGCGTAGTCGTATTCGTTGCTGTGCACCGCCCACAAGTTATCCGCCAGTGCGCGCAGTTCGACGCTGAGGTCGTTGTAGGCGCTTGAGGTGTTGGCCCACACCGTGTCGCCACCGGACTTGGGGGCGAGTACCGAACGCAGGATCGAGGCTTTCGGGTAGGCGTCGACGAAGGTCACGTCGGTGTGCCAGGAATTGGCGCGCTGGCCACGGGTACCGTCCAGTTCCATCAGGAAGCGCGTACCGTCGCGCACCGGCACCGTCGGGTGGGCAATCGGCTCGCCGAGCAAGTGGGCGAAAGCTTCCTGACTCTGGTCATCGAGGTGGGTCTGCTCACGGAAGAAGATCACCTTGTATTGCACCAGCGCCTGCTGGATGGCGTCGACCGTAGCGGCATCCAGATCGCCGGACAGCCTAATGCCACGGATCTCGGCGCCGATGCGGCCGGCGACCGGGTGAATATCCAGCGCCTGGGCGACGGGTTGAACAGCTAATGCGGCGTTGCTCATTGTGATGACCCTCTTGTGCCTACTGATGGTGGGGAGCTTTCCGACAACGCTCTATTCATATGCAATTTAGATCTAGCAAATGAACCAATGCTTCATTGACGGAATAAGAGCTTGCATTTAAAACCTCTGCTCCCGTGGTCGCAAATGCCTTCGACCTATTTTTAAGATGCAGGGAAAGCATATGGATCTTCGCCAACTGCGGTACTTCATCGCCCTCAACGAACACCGCAGTTTCGTGCGTGCGGCGGACGCCATGGGCATCACCCAACCGGCGTTCAGCCGCAGCATCCAGGGGCTGGAACAGGAATTCGGCTGTGTGCTGGTCGACCGCGGCCACAAGGATCTGCGCCCCACGCCGGAAGGCCAAGTGGTACTGCAACACGCGCTGACCCTGGTGCATGGCGCCAACCTGCTGAGCAGTGAAGTGACGCGCATGACCAAGCTCGACGCCGGCGACCTGCGCTTTGGCTGCGGCCCGGCGCCGGCGGTGAAACTGGTGCCGGATGCGGTGGCGCGCTTTATCAGCGCCCACCCGAAAATCCGTACCAGTTTCCAGGTGGATAACTGGGAAAAACTCAGCCGCGCCCTGAGCCGCGAAGAGATCGAATTCTTTATCGCCGACATCCGTCAGTTCGAAGCTGATCCGAATTTCCAGACCCGTGCACTGACGCCCAAGCGCGGGGTATTTTTCTGCCGCCCGGGGCACCCGCTGCTGGACAAGGACAGCCTGTCGACCAACGACATGTTCGACTACCCGCTGGCGTCGCCGCTGATCTCCCAGGGCATTCGCAAACTGTTGGCGAACCTGAGTGGGCGCATGGATTTTTCCCCGAGCATCCAGACCGAACATTTCCCGGCGCTGGTGAAGATTGTGCTGCAGTCCAATGCCATCGGCGTGGGCACCGAGGAGGCGTTCGCCGACGACATCGCCCAAGGCACGTTGAAGCTGCTGCACTGGCGCAACCTGCCGCAGAACATGGAGACCATGAGCGCCCGCTGCGGCATCGTCAGCCGCACCGGTTCGCGGTTGTCGCCAGCGGCGAAGGCGATGATCGAGACCTTGGTGGAGGTGGACAGCCAGGAGATGAGTGTGGCGGTTTGAAGGGCCTCATCGCCTGGACACCACCCAACTCAGAGCCCCGCCGCCGCCAGATTCGGCGCCACCCAGTCACTCACCTGGAACGACTTGCGAATCAGCTTCTCCTTGGAGGCCAGGTCCACCGCGCCCTGCAATTTAGCCAGGAACACCGGGTCCAGGGTCGACGGGAAGACCTCGCTGAGGGTCTGGTCTTTCAAGTCATTGGTGAGGATCAGCGGCGGGTAGCTGGCCAGCCCGGACACCAGCGCAATGTAGGCCTGCTTGTTGTTGTCATCGGTCAACCATTGCACCGCCTGCTGCTGGGCCTTGAGCAGCTTGGCCACGGCGTCGGGATGCTCGTCGACAAACTGTTTGCTGCCCACCAGCACCGCCTGGACGCTGCCGGCGCCGCCGAGATCCTTGGTGGTCAGGGGTATTTCAGCCAGCCCCTTGGCTTGCAACGCCGTCAGGTTCGAACCGCCCCAGGTGGCGTCGATCTGCTTGGCGGCCAGCGCGGCATTGGCGGCGCTGTAGTCCAGGCTGATGACTTTGAGGTCCTTCTCACTCAAGCCCTGGCTGGCCAGCGCGCTGTCGAACGACAGTTGGCTTGCCGTACCACGGAACACCGCGACGCGCTTGCCCTTGAGGTCCTGCAAGGTCTTGATGCCAGAGCCCGGTACCACGCCGAGGTACTGCTTGATGTCCCGCGCGGTGGCACTGAGCAAGCGCGTCTCCAGGCCATTGGAGCGGCCGATGATCGCCGCCAGGTCGCCCAGGTAAGCCAGGTCTACCTGCCCGTTGGCAAAGGCTTCATTGATCACGGGGCCGGCGCCCTTGAAGTAATTCCACTGGATCTTGATGCCTTGGTCGGCAAAGGCTTTTTCGAAGATCTGCTGCTCGCGCAGCACGTCCGTTATGCCCCCACCACTGTGCTGGCTGCCGGCGCTGAGGTCGGGCACGGCGATGCGGATTTCCTTGAGGTCGGCAGCCTGTACCAGGCCCGCCAGTGCGGTGCCTGCGACCAGGGTGATCAGACGTTTGAAAGGCAGTTTCATAAGCGCAGCTCCTTGTGGGCGAGGGTCGCCTGGGGAGCAGAAAGTAGGCACAGGCGGATAAAAACTTTAAATACTATAAATTCACAATTTAATAGCTTTTAGATCTATGCAAGTGAAAACGCCGGCCCCAGAGGACTATGCATAAACAGCATCGAAAATATTCTTCGAATGCATTGGATGCGTGCCGGGCAGAAGCTTTAAATGATTTTTCTTATCCCCCAATCATCTTGATTACGTTTTTATAAGATCAAAAACACATAACGCCATCGGCGACAACGGAGGTCCTCCATGGCCCGAATTTCACTTTTGAGCCTCCCGCTCGCGGCCCCCGGCGCCACGCCACGCTGGCCGCTGCGCAGTGAACGGCTGTTGCCATGGTTGCTGCCGGTGACGCTGTTGGCGCTGTGGTGGCTGGCCAGCCGCAATCACTGGATGAGCGAGCAGATCCTGCCGCCACCGTCCCTGGTGTGGAGCAGCGCCGTGGAACTGGCCGGCGGCGAGTTGTGGAGCCACCTGGCAATCAGCCTGCAACGCCTGTTCTGGGGGCTGCTGGCGGGCATTGGCGCCGGGGCGCTGCTGGGGGCGTTGCTGGGTTTCAGTGCGCGCGCCGAGCGCCTGGTGTTTCCGACGTTCAGCGCATTGTCGCAAGTACCGACGCTGGCCTGGATTCCACTGTTCATGGTGTTCTTCGGCATTGGCGAAACCCTCAAACTGGTGGTGCTGGTGAAGGCGATCGTGGTGCCCGTGACCCTGCACACCCTGGTCGGCGTGCGCGACGCCCAACCCCAGTTGCGTGAAGCCGCCCGTGTATTGCGCCTGCCCACGTATCTGTTGATCCGTCGCCTGATCCTGCCCGCCGCGCTGCCGGCATTCATGGCCGGTGTACGCCTGGCCCTGGCGGCCGGCTGGACCTCGCTGCTGGCGGTGGAGTTGCTGGCCTCCAGCGAAGGCATCGGCTACCTGATGGTGTGGGCGCGCCAGCTGTTCATGTTGGATATTGTCTTCGTGTGCATCGTGGTGATCGGCGTGCTGGGCATCGCGATGGATCGCGGCATTGGCTGGCTGGATCGCAAATGGGTGCACTGGCCCCATCCGGCCACGGCGCAGATTCGTCGCGGGCCGCGCTATCAAGGCTGGCAGCGTTTGCAACCGTGGTTGCTGCCCTTACTGTTGCTGGCGCTGTGGCAGGTCGCGACGCAACAAGGCTGGGTAGACCCGAACATTCTGGTCAGCCCATGGGTGGTATTGCACACCACCGTCGCCGGGGTCGTGGATGGCAACCTGAGCGCTGCACTGGGCACCAGCCTGGGGCGAAGCCTGGGCGGGTTGCTACTCGGTGGCGGCCTTGGCTTTGCCATGGGCCTGTGGCTGGGGCTGTCCCGGCGCAGCGAGCGGGTCCTCGGGCCGACCCTGGCCGCCTTGCGCCAGATCGCGATTTTCGCCTGGGTGCCGTTGCTCACTGCGTGGTTTGGCCTGGGTGAGTTGGCCAAGTGGGTGTTCATCGCCCTCGCCGCCTTCTTCCCGCTGTTTATCGCCACCCAACGCAGCGTGCTGAATCTGTCGCCGCAGCTCAACGAAGCGGCGCAGGTGTTGCGCCTGAACCTGTTCCAACGGTTACGACGCCTGGTGCTGCCAGGCGCCGCAGCCGGTATTTTCGCCGGCCTGCGCCTGAGCCTGATCTACGCCTGGCTGGGCACCATCGGTGCGGAATATTTCATGCCGTCCAACGGCGGTATCGGCAGCCTGATGATCGGCGCCCAACAACTGCTGCGCATGGACCTGATCATGAGCGGCATGCTCCTGGTCGGCCTCACCGGCGCGGCCCTCAACCTGATCGGCCAGCGCATCGAAACCCGCGCCACCCGCTGGAGACACGCATGAACGCACCTATCGTCAGCTTCAACCATGTGGGCAAGACCTTTGACGTCGACGGCTTCGAGCTGGAAGCCATCCGCGAATTCAATCTGGAGATTGCCGAAGGCGAATTCGTCGCGATTGTCGGCTCCAGCGGCTGCGGCAAATCCACCCTGCTGCGCCTGTTGGTGGGGCTGGATACGCAGTTTCGCGGCGAGATCCGCGTCGACGGCAAAGCGGTCAGCGGCATCGGCGGCGAACGCGGCATCGTGTTCCAGGAGCACCGTTTGTTCCCCTGGCTGACCGTGGCGGAAAACATCGGCCTGGGCCTGGTCAACGAGCCGTTGAGCGAGGCCGAGCGAAACCGGCGCATTGCTGACTTTATCGAACTGGTCGGCCTCACCGACTTCACCCGCGCCTATCCGCACCAACTGTCCGGTGGCATGGCGCAACGGGTGGCGATTGCCCGCGGCCTGGTGGCCAGCCCGCGCATCCTGCTGCTGGACGAACCGTTCGGCGCCCTCGACGCCCTGACCCGCCAGCAAATGCAGGACGAACTCCTGGCGATCCGCGCCCGCGCCAAAATCACCACGGTATTGGTGACCCACGATGTGGAGGAAGCGATTTTCCTCGCCGACCGCGTGGTGGTGATGGAGCCCCGGCCTGGGCGAATCAAGCAGGTGGTGGATATCGCCCTGCCCCACCCGCGCCAGCGCAGCAGTTTCGAATTCCACCAACTGCGTGAAGAGCTGCTGCACGAACTGACCAGCGACGGCCATTACCAGCCGCCCGCGCGCGAACAGATCCGCGACCTGCCACTGGCCTTTATCGCCTGCTGAAAAACCGCCTGCTAATGAGGAGTGCCTTGATGCCGCAACGTCCCAATTTTCTCGTGATCCTGGCCGATGACATGGGCTTCTCCGACCTCGGGGCCTTTGGCGGGGAAATTTCCACCCCGCACCTGGACGCCCTGGCGCTGAACGGCCTGCGCCTGACCGACTTCCACACCGCCCCCACCTGCTCGCCCACCCGTTCGATGCTGCTGACCGGCACCGACCACCATATCGCGGGTATCGGCACCATGGCCGAGGCGCTGACCCCGGAGCTGATCGGTAAGCCCGGCTACGAGGGTTACCTGAATGACAAGGTGGTGGCGCTGCCAGAGCTGCTGCGCGAGGCCGGTTACCAGACGCTGATGAGCGGCAAGTGGCACCTGGGCCTGACCGCCGAACTGGCGCCTCACGCCCGCGGTTTCGAGCGTTCGTTCTCACTGCTGCCGGGGGCGGCCAACCACTACGGCTTCGAACCGACCTATAACGACGACACCCCAGGCCTGCTCAAATCCACCCCGGCGCTGTACATCGAAGACGACCGGTTCGTCGAGCAGTTGCCCAAGGATTTCTATTCCTCGGATGCCTTCGGCGACAAGCTGCTGCACTACCTCAAGGAGCGCGACCAGACCCGGCCGTTCTTCGCTTACCTGCCGTTTTCGGCGCCGCACTGGCCGTTGCAAGCGCCTGCGGACATCGTCGAGAAGTACCGTGGCCGCTACGACGCCGGCCCCGAAGTGCTGCGCCTGGAACGCCTGGAAAAACTCAAGGCACTGGGGCTGATCGACGCTGAAGTCGAACCCCACCCGTTGATCGAGCTGACCACCCAGTGGGCCGCCTTGACCGACGAGCAGCGCCAGGTATCGGCGCGGGCCATGGAGGTGTATGCGGCGATGGTCGAGCGCATGGACTGGAACATCGGTCGGGTCGTGGACTACCTGCGCCAGCTGGGGCAGTTGGACAATACGTTCATTGTGTTCATGTCCGACAACGGCGCCGAAGGTGCGCTGTTGGAGGCGTTCCCCAAGTTCGGACCGCAGTTGCTCACCTACCTCAACCAACATTACGACAACAGCCTGGACAACATTGGCCGCGCCAACTCCTATGTCTGGTATGGCCCGTCATGGGCGCAGGTGGCGACGGCGCCGTCGCGGTTGTTCAAGGCGTTCACCACCGAAGGCGGGATTCGCGTACCGGCGCTGGTGCACTATCCGCAGTTGTCGCTCAAAGGTCGTATCAGCCACGGGTTCGGCACGGTGATGGACATCACGCCGACCATCCTGGACCTGGCCGGCGTGCGTCATCCGGGCAAACAATGGCGCGGCAAGCCGGTGGCGCCGCTGCGAGGCAAGTCGTGGCTGGGCTTCCTCTCTGGCGAAACCACCCAGGTGCACGACGACAACACGGTGACCGGCTGGGAACTGTTTGGCCGCCGCGCGATTCGCCAGGGCCAGTGGAAGGCCGTATACATCCCCGGCCCCGTGGGCCCGGCGACCTGGCAGCTGTATGACCTGGGCCAGGACCCTGGAGAAATCCACGACCTGGCCTTGAGTCATCCGGACAAACTCGCCACGTTAATCGGCCATTGGCAACAGTATGTGGACGAAACCGGCGTGGTGCTCAGCGCATCGCCGTTTCAGCCGGATTGAGGCGGGCCTGCGGCCGCGTGGCGGGTTCAAGCCGATTGGCCCGCGCAAACGTACCGAAATCATTGAACCGCACGCCCATCTCAGCCATGACCTTATGCGCCACCTTGGCCGTCATCTGGCGGATGTAGAACGGTTCCTTGACCACAAAATGGTGAATCCCGTGGGTGCTGCCGAAGTTGAAGCAGAACGCCTGCAATGGCCACATCCACCAGGGGTTGAGTACTTGGGTCTGCTGGATCACATTGCCCAGCTCAACATCGCCGTAGTAGTGCATGTTGGAACTGACGAAGTGCAGGCAAAAGGTGCGCAGCACGTTGGGGCCGATGATCACCACGGCTGCGATATCGATCACGTGCATCACCTGCAAGGTACCGGCGGACCAGGCGATCGGCGTGCCCAGCAGGCTGGCGATGCCGTTGGCGGCATGAAAACCGAGGAACACGTACCACGCGCCCCAATGCAGCAACGCCAGCGGCGCGTACACCAGCAGCGAACGCTTGAGGATCTTGAGTTTGTGGTCCCAGGTCTTGGCGCGCAGCATGCGGATAAACGCCGACATCACGTTATCGCCCACCATCAGCAACCGCGCCAAGCCCCAGGGCTCGCCGTTGGTGATGGCGCGCTCTTCCATATCGGTCTCGGTGCCGGAGACCTTGTGATGATTGAGGTGCAGGTGCCGGCGAATCCACGGGTTGATGGTGCTCGGCCGCGCCAGCCAGACCAGGCCCATCATCAAGTTGTGCGGCAGGCGCTGCTTGCGAAAATACATGCTGTGGATCAGGTCGTGTTCCAGCTCGTGGGTCAGTGACGCCAGGAACGCGTTCAGCAGCAGGCACACCCACCAGGCCATGGCCCCCGTGATGTAGAGCGCCGCCGAGCCGATCATGCCGGCCAAGGCAAACACCAGTATGCCCGCGCCCAATGCGTCTTGATGCAACAGCCAGGGGTGCTGCTGGCGCAAGCGCACGCCTTCGGCCAGCACCACCTCACGGATATGCGCCGAACGCTGTTGTGCGTTCATCTGCTGGGGACTTGCAGAAGTACCGTCCATGCTTCCATCCTCTTGTTTACTGATGTGTCCATCCTGCCCCAAGCGATCCGGCAGGACGCTAGCCCCGGACGCCAACCTGTTGACCGCAAGCGCCAATCGCCATGACCGAACCGACTTCCCTCGCCAGCTGGACCCGCGCACTGCGCAAGCAGCTCGACGCCCTGGGCCTCGACAGCGCCGCCCTGTGCGCCCAGGCCGGTCTCGACCCCCAGCAGATGGACGACCCCAATGCGCGCTACCCGTTGTCGGCCACCACCCGGCTATGGGAGCTGGCGGTGCAGGCCAGCAACGACCCGGCGATCGGCTTGCGGGTGTCGCGGTTTGTCAGCCCGACCACCTTTCATGCGTTGGGCTATGCGTTGGTGGCCAGCGGCAGCCTGCGCGAGGTGTTCGAACGCATCGTGCGTTATCACCAGGTGGTCAGCGATGCCCTGACGCTGGAGCTGAGCCGGGAAGGCGAGCGCTACCGCTTTCGGCTGCTGCAACCGCCGGGCAGCCCGGCGCCGGCGCTGGAAGCCATCGATGCATTTGCCGCGATCTATGTGCGCACCTGCCGCAATCGCCTGGGCCGCGACTATGCGCCGTTGGCGGTTTACCTAAGGCGCCCGGAACCCGCCGACCCCAAGCCCTGGCACACGGTGTTCCGCGCCCCGGTGTTTTTCGGCGCCGAGGAAGACCGCCTCGAATTCGCCGCCAGGGATTTCGACAGCCACCTGGACGATGCCAACCCGGAACTGGCCGAACACAACGAAACCGTGCTCAAACGCACCCTTGCCCAACTGCAACCGCTGACCTGGGAACGCAAGGTGCGCGCGGCCATCGAGGCGCAACTGCCCGACGGCGAGCCGAATGCCGAGCGGATTGCCCAGGCGTTGCACTTGAGTTTGCGCAGTTTGCAACGGCATCTGGCGGACGAGGGGTGTCGCTTTGATGCGTTGCTCAATGAATGCCGGGAAAACCTGGCGCTGCTGCACTTGCGTGATCCGCAGTGCTCATTGGCGGAGATCAGTCATCTGCTCGGGTTTGCTGATACCAGCAGCTTTAACCGCGCTTTCAAGCGCTGGACGGGGATGACGCCGGGGCAGTTTCGGGATGGGTTGCGGTAGGTGGATTTGCGGGGTGGCTGAAGGCCTCATCGGGGGCAAGCCCCCTCCCACAGTTGAAATGCGTTCCCTTGTGGGAGGGGGCTTGCCCCCGATGGCGATCGTTCAGGCACTACCGTCACGGGATCATTCAGCGGCTCCGGTCCCGCCGCAACAGTTTCTTGACCCGCATCACCAATGCCTTGGCCGCAAACGGCTTGAGCAGGTAATCATCCTCGTGCAATTCCAGCCCGCGCAGGCGATCTTCAATCCCACCCGGCGTGGTCAGGAACAACACCGGCGTTTCGCCCTTCTGCCGAATCGCCTGCTGCAACTTCCAGGCATTCAAGCCCGGCAGCATGACATCCAGGATCACCAGGTCGTACTCCGCGCTTTCGACAAACCGCTGCGCCGCCATGCCGTTGGCCGCGACTTCCACGGTGTAGCCCGCCTCGTTCAAGCCCTGGGCCATCCGCTGTGCCTCTTCGGATTCATGTTCCACTAACAGCACGCGCATAACACACCTCGATTGATCAGGGTTGCAGGCTAACACCCTCAGGTGTGCGCCGCCTCTCGTAGCCGCTGTGCGTCGAGGATTTCGATCTCGCCGTAGCCCAGGCGCACGATGCCCTGGGCTTGCAGGTCCTTGAGCAAGGCATTGGTGGTCTGGCGCGACAGGCTCAACATCGCCGCCAGGTCTTCCTGGGGCAGTTGCAGCACGCGTTTTGACGGTTCCATGTCGCCGTAACCCTCAACGATCATCAACAGCCGATGGGCCAGGCGGACCGAGGCGGGCATCAGGCTGAGCTGTTCAAGGCCGATAAAACTCAGGCGCAGCTTCTGGCTCATCAACAAGGCCAGGTCACGCCAGTACCGGGGGGACTCCTCGAGGATCTTCAGCAACGCCTGCTGCGGCACCTGCACCAGCGTGCACGGCCCGGTGGCACAGGCGTCGTGGGTGCGTGGCAAGCCGTCGAACAGGCAGATTTCGCCGAACCAATAGGGCGCTCCCACCAGGCTCAACAGCGCTTCCTTGCCGTGCTCGTTCACCGCACTGACACGCAAGGTGCCTTCAAGCACCGCATACAAGCCGCAGGGCGGATCACCGCGCTTGAACAGATATTGTCCCGCCGTCAGCTGCCGCAGCCGGGCATGGGCCAGCAGACTATGCTGGAAAGGTACGGGCAGGTGACTGAACCAGTGACCGACGGCCAACCGGGCGTGCCATTGCGTCGCATCCATGGGAACTCCGAAGATTGTCGCCCAACTGACAGTTAGTCGCAGGCTGACAGGGCATGATCAAACATCCTACAGGAGGAACAACAATGAAAAGCCTCGTCGACCACCTCAGTCAATACGCCGCCTACCACCGCGACCCGCGCAATATCGCCAGCCACTTTATCGGCATCCCGCTGATCGTGGTGGCCGTCGCGGTGCTGCTTTCACGCCCGGAATGGCCGCTGGCCGGGCTCTGGCTATCGCCGGCCGTCTTGGTCGCGCTGCTGGCGGCGTGGTTTTACCTGCGCCTGGAACTGGCCCTGGGTGTGTTGATGACGGTACTGATGGGGCTGTCAGTGTGGGCCGGGCATGAGCTGGCCGCGCACAGCACGCAGGTGTGGCTCGGCAGCGGCATCGGCATGTTCGTGGTGGGCTGGGTGATTCAGTTCGTCGGGCACTACTACGAGGGCAAGAAACCGGCGTTTGTGGATGATGTGTCGGGGCTGATTGTCGGGCCGCTGTTTGTGGTGGCGGAGTTGGCGTTTCTGCTGGGGTTGCGGCATGACCTGAAGGCGGACATTGAGCAACGCTCGGGCCCGGTGGCGCGCCGCGATCTAAAGCCGAGAGAAATCTAAATGTGGGAGGGGGCTTGCCCCCGATGGCGGTGGGTCAGTTGATTTACAGGCTGGCTGATACACCGCTATCGGGGGCAAGCCCCCTCCCACATTTGGTTCCATTTTCACATTGGGTAGTGCGGAGTTATCACGCTTTTTGCCAGACCTTGGGCTTGAAGAACAGGGTCTCGCCACGGGCCAGGCCGGTCAGGCTGTCGTGGTCTTTCACCACTTCGGCTTCGATCAGCTCGCTTTGGCCTTCAACCTTCAACGTCACCCGCGTGGTCGCGCCCAAGGGGCGAATATCGCGCACTTCGGCGGCGTGGTGGTCTTCCAGCTCATGACGTGACAGCGACACTTCATGGGGGCGGAACAGCACATGCTGGTCTTCACCCAGGTGCAGGCGGTTGGAGTCGCCGAGGAAGTGGTACACAAAATCGCTGGCCGGGTTTTCGTAGACGTCGCCCGGTGAGCCGATCTGTTCGATCACCCCCTTGTTCATCACCACGATGCGGTCGGCGACTTCCATGGCCTCTTCCTGGTCGTGGGTCACGAACACCGACGTCAGGTTGATGTCTTCGTGCAAGCGCGCCAGCCAGCGGCGCAGCTCTTTACGCACCTTGGCGTCGAGGGCGCCGAACGGTTCATCCAGCAACAGCACTTTGGGCTCTACCGCCAGGGCGCGGGCCAGGGCGATACGCTGGCGTTGGCCACCGGAGAGTTGTTCCGGGTAACGGTCGGCCAACCAGTCCAACTGCACCATGTTCAGCAGTTCGTGGACTTTGGCCGCGATCTGGCTTTCGTTGGGGCGCTGGTTCTTCGGCTTCATGCGCAGGCCGAAGGCAACGTTGTCGAACACGGTCATGTGGCGGAACAGCGCGTAGTGCTGGAACACAAACCCGACATTGCGATCACGCACGTCGTGGCCGGAGACATCTTCACCGTGGAACACGATGCTGCCGGCATCCGGGGTTTCCAGGCCGGCGATGATGCGCAGCAACGTTGTCTTGCCACAGCCGGAAGGGCCCAGCAACGCCACCAGCTCGCCACTCTGGATATCCAGATTGATGCTGTCCAGGGCCTTGAAAGCGTTGAAGTTCTTGCTGACATTACGGACTTCGATCGACATGACTTATTCCTCAGCCGCTGCGGCGCGCAGGCGGTTAATACGGTTCTCGCTCCACTGCTTGAGCAGCAGGATGAAGAGCGCCAGGATCAGCAGCAGGCTCGCCACCGCAAAGGCGGCGACGTGGTTGTATTCGTTGTAGAGAATCTCGACGTGCAGCGGCAAGGTGTTGGTGACCCCGCGAATGTGGCCGGACACCACCGACACCGCGCCGAACTCACCCATGGCCCGCGCGGTACACAGCACCACGCCGTAGATCAGGCCCCATTTGATATTCGGCACGGTCACATGCCAGAACATCTGCCAGCCATTGGCGCCCAGCAGGCGCGCGGCCTCTTCTTCCTGGGTGCCCTGTTCCTGCATCAGCGGGATCAGTTCACGGGCGACAAAGGGCACGGTCACGAAGATGGTCGCCAACACGATGCCGGGCAAGGCGAACACGATCTGGATGTCATGCGCCTGCAACCAGGGTCCGAAGAGGCCCTGGGCACCGAACATCAATACGTAGACCAGGCCCGCGATCACCGGCGAGACCGAGAACGGCAGGTCGATCAGCGTCACCAGGATGCTTTTGCCACGGAACGAGTACTTGCTCACGCACCAGGCGGCGCTGACGCCGAATACCAGGTTGAGCGGCACCGAAATCAACACGGCGATCACCGTGAGCTTCAGCGCGGACAACGCGTCCGGCTCAAGGATCGCGGTGAAAAACGCACCGAGGCCGTTCTTCAAGCCCTGGGACACCACGATAAACAGCGGCAGCAGCAGGAACAGGAAGAACACCAGCCAGCCCAGGCCGATCAGGATGCGCCGGGAAACAGCGCTGCCACGGCGGGCTGCGTTGGCCGAGGCTGCAGCGGAAATAGACGATTGGGACATGTTCCGCGCCTCCTTATGGACGTTCGATGCGCCGCTGCAACAAGTTGATCAGCAGCAGCAGGACAAAGGAAACCACCAGCATCAGCACGCCGATGGACGTGGCGCCGCGGTAGTCGTATTGGTCGAGCTTGACCATGATCAGCAGCGGCAGGATCTCGGTCTTCATCGGCATGTTGCCGGCGATGAAAATCACCGAACCATACTCACCGACGCCCCGGGCAAACGCCAGGGCGAAGCCGGTCAGCCAGGCGGGCAGCAACGCGGGCACGAGGATATAGCGGAACACTTGCAACGGCTTGGCGCCCAGGCAGGCGGCGGCCTCTTCGACTTCCCGGGGAATATCGGCGAGCACCGGCTGCACCGTGCGCACCACGAACGGCAGCGTGACGAAGGTCAGCGCCAGGGTGATGCCCAAGGGGCTGTAGGCGATCTTGAAACCCAGGTCGGCGGCGAACTGACCGACCAGGCCGGTCGGTGTGTACAGCGCGGTCAGCGCGATACCGGCCACGGCGGTGGGCAGGGCGAACGGCAGGTCGATCATCGCGTCGATGATCTTGCGGCCGGGGAAGGTGTAGCGCACCAGCACCCAGGCCAGCAGCGTGCCGATCACACCGTTGATCAGCGCGGCGTACAACGCGGTGCTGAAGCTCAGTTTCAACGCCGCCAGCACACGGGGTGCGGAGATGATGTTCCAGAACTGATCCCAGGTGAGTTGAGCGGCATGTACAAACATCGCCGCGAGGGGGATGAGTACGATCAGGCTGAGGTACACCACGGTGTAGCCCAGCGTCAGCCCGAAGCCGGGTATGACGGGGGAAATACGACGCGACATAAGAGTCCTTGGTTAAAGGTAGAAACCACTGTAGGAGCGAGCTTGCTCGCGAAGAACTCAAGGGCACCGCGTTCATTCAGAATGCCCGCGTCATCATTGACGATCTTCGCGAGCAAGAACTAGGCGTCCCCCTCGCTCCTACAGGTACTTTGGCTTACTGCGCCGTGTAGATCTGGTCGAACACGCCACCGTCGTTAAAGAATTTCGGTTGGGCAGTTTTCCAGCCGCCGAAGTCTTTGTCGATAGTCACCAGGTCCAGTTTCGGGAACTGCTGGGCGTATTTGGCAGCCACTTTTGCATCGCGTGGGCGGTAGAAATTCTTGGCTGCAATCTCCTGGCCAGCTGGGCTGTACAGGTGCTTCAGATATTCAGTAGCGATTTCGGTGTTGCCCTTTTTCTCGGCGTTCTTGTCGACCACGGCCACTGGCGGCTCGGCGAGGATCGACAGGGAAGGCACGACGATATCGAACTTGTCGGCGCCGCCGTCTTCTTTCAGCGCCAGGAACGCCTCGTTTTCCCAGGCCAGCAACACGTCACCCTGACCGTTGTTGACGAAGGTGATGGTCGAACCACGGGCACCCGTGTCCAGAACCGGTACGTGCTTGAACAGCTCTTTCACGTATTCCTGGGCCTTGGCTTCGCTGCCACCGGCCTTGAGGCCATAGGCCCAGGCGGCGAGGAAGTTCCAGCGCGCACCGCCGGAGGTTTTCGGGTTCGGAGTGATCACGGACACGTCTTTCTTGATCAGGTCGCCCCAGTCCTTGATGCCTTTGGGGTTGCCCTTGCGCACCAGGAACACGATGGTCGAGGTGTATGGGGTGCTGGCGTCCGGCAGGCGGGTCTGCCAGTTCTCCGGCAGGGTCTTGCCCAGCTTGGCGATTTCGTCGATGTCACCGGCCAGGGCCAGGGTCACCACGTCGGCGCGCAGGCCGTCGATCACGGCCCGGCCTTGCTTGCCCGAACCACCGTGGGATTGCTGGATCTTGACGTTGTCACCGGGGTGGGACTGTTTCCAGAAGGCGGTGAACTCAGCGTTGTAGTCCTGGTACAGCTCACGGGTAGGGTCATACGAGACGTTGAGCAACTCGTAGTCCTTGGCAACGGCGGAACCGGCAAACACGGCACTGGCCAAGGCGGCCAGGGCATAACGGCGAATCGACGACATAGAAGCTCCTGAAATTCTGGGGGTGTTGGCTTTTTCTTATAGTTGCGGGTCTATCGCCGTTCTTGCCTAGCTCGGTTTGTTCCCCGGGTTCTGCAGACGGAATTTTTCCTTGCGTTCGATCTGTACCACTTGGGCGTTGTGCACCGTGATTTCCACCGCGCCAAACCGCAGATCGCGCAGGGCGCTCTGGATCTCACGCAAAATGGCTGCTTCGTCCTGGCCGTCGACGCTACGTAGAGATGCGCTCATGGTCTCGCTCCTGAAATGAATAGTGCCTCGCAGTGGCGGCACTGCTTGCGGCGTGAGGGCGATAGTAGATAAGCGCGGATATTCTTAAAAATACTATTTAAGAATGTTTATATAACCAGAAAGAATTTTCTGACAGGACGCGGGGTTGCGCGAGGGTTTTGCGCCCGAGCGCCGAAATAACGCCTTGTGAAGTTCTGAATGTGGGAGGGGGCTTGCCCCCGATGGCGGTGGTTCGGTCAAGGGTTTCTAACTGGATACACCGCTATCGGGGGCAAGCCCCCTCCCACATTTGAATGCATTTCAGGTCTGGATGGGGGGCGCGCGGTGCCAATCAATGTCCTGCGCCGGCATTGGCCGCCCAAACCAATACCCCTGCCCCATATCGCAGCCTTGCTCCAACAAGAACCGGGCCTGCTCCACCTGTTCAATGCCCTCGGCATGCACCTGCATGCCCATGCTTTTGGCCAGGGCGATGACCACCCGCACAATCGCGGCGTCATCTTCGTCCCACGGCAACCCGGCAACAAACCCTTGGTCGATCTTGAGCTTCTGCACCGGCAGGCGCTTGAGGCGCAACAACGAGGAATAGCCAGTGCCAAAGTCGTCGATGGCCAGGCGCAAGCCCAGTTCGCGCAGGCGGTGCAGTTGTTCCAGGGCCACTTCAGGGTCTTCCATCACTGCGCTCTCGGTGACTTCCAGCTCCAGAAAGGCGGGGTCCAGGCCAGTGGTGTGCAGCACCTGCGCCACTTGCTCATACAACTCGCGTCGGGCGAACAGGCGGCTGGAGACATTGATGGCGATAAAGCTCAGTTGCACGCCATCGGCCAGCCACTGGCACATTTGGCGACAGGCCTGGTCCATGACCCAGGCGTCGATATCGGCGATCAGCCCGGTCCGTTCGGCGATGGGGATGAACTCGACCGGCGGCACCAGGCCGCGCTCCGGGTGTTGCCAGCGCACCAGCGCTTCGACACCGATCAGGCGGCTGTTGTGCAGGTCATGCACCGGCTGGTAATAGACGCGCAGCTCTTGCTGTTCGAGCGCGCGGCGCAGTTCGCTGGCGATTTCCACCCGGTTCTGCGCGTGGGCGGTCAGCTCTTCGGTGTACAGGGCGTAACCTTCGCGGCCCACGCTCTTGGCCTTGAACAGCGCGGAATCGGCGTTGCGCAGTAACTGTTCGGCGCTCAGGGCATCACTGGGGAACAGGCTGATACCGATGCTTGCACTGATAAACAACTGATGGCCGTCGAAGATGAACGGCTCCCGCAAAGCATCGAGTATGCGTTGCGCCAGCGCGGCGGCCTGCACCACCTGTGGACAACTTTCCACCAATACGGCGAACTCATCCCCGCCCAGGCGTGCCAGGGTGACACCCGGGCCAAACAGACCTGCAAGGCGTTCACTGACCTGCTTGAGCAGTTGGTCGCCGACGTTATGGCCGAGACTGTCGTTGATGATCTTGAAGTGGTCCAGGTCAAGCAACAGCAAGGCGCAGCCGCGCTTGTGGACTTGCGCCGAGGCCAGTGCCTGCTCGGCGCGGTCGGTGAACAACAGGCGGTTGGGCAGGCCGGTCAGGGGGTCGTGGTGGGCAAGGTGGGCCAGTTCGTGCTCGGAATCCTTGATCGCGGTGATATCGGAAAACACCGCGACGTAATGGCTGAGCTGGCCGTGATCATCATGGATCACACGGATGGTTTGCCACTGTGGATAAATTTCGCCGCTTTTGCGCCGGTTCCAGATTTCGCCACTCCATTCGCCGGTTCGCTCCAGGGTCTGGAACATCTGTTGATAAAAACTCGACGAATGGCGCCCGGACTTGAACAGGCTCGGTTGCTGGCCCATGACGTCTTCGCGCCGATAGCCGGTGATCGCCATAAAGGCGCGGTTCACATGCACGATCAGCCCACGGGCGTCGGTGACCAGTACGCCTTCACGGGTGCAATCGAATACAGCAGCCGCCTGGCGCAGGCGCTCGCGGTTTTCTTTCAGGGGCTGGGCAAGCAGATTGGCCCGGGCAAAGCGCGCGCAAATCAGGTAGATCGCCAGGGCACTGAGCGCCACCCACACATAGCCGCGCACCTGCAGCCATTGGTTCAGCTCGCTGGGATTATCGAGAAACTCGATCAATACCCGTTGAGTGAGCCCAACCCACAGCATCGAAACCAGCAGATATACCAACCCGGCACGGCGGGCGCCTCGGTATGAAAACAGCATATGGTTAGTAGTCCTTACTAAAAAGCCAGATTCGCCCTACAAAGGCTGCGGATTATAGAATAAGAAACATCCAGTCACTCCTATCTGAAAGGGTGGCTGGTTTTCTCTGTAGGCTTAGTGATAATGCGTGAGCTGTTTTTTTCTTTATCTGAGGGCCATACAGCCTATGTGGTACAACGGTTTTCTTGACTTGTCGGCCTGGCAACTGGTGGCAGTCACTCTGTTGATGACCCACGTGACCATCGTTGCGGTCACCGTCTATCTGCACCGCTATTCAGCCCATCGCTCCCTGGAGCTCAATGCCGGCCTGAAACACTTCTTCCGCTTCTGGCTGTGGCTGACCACGGCGCAGAACACCCGCGAGTGGACCGCTATCCACCGCAAGCACCACGCCAAATGCGAAACCGTCGACGACCCCCACAGCCCGGTGATCAAAGGCCTGTCCACCGTACTGCGCAAAGGTGCCGAGCTGTACCGGGCCGAGGCGGAAAACCCCGAGACCCTGCGCATCTACGGCAAGAACTGCCCGGACGACTGGCTTGAACGCAAGCTCTACACGCCGTACCCGTTGCTGGGCGTGGCGATCATGGGCGTGATCGACCTGCTGCTGTTCGGCACCATCGGCATCACCATCTGGGCGATCCAGATGATGTGGATTCCGTTCTGGGCCGCCGGCGTGATCAACGGCCTCGGCCATGCCATCGGCTACCGTAACTTCGAATGCCGCGATGCGGCGACCAACCTGGTGCCGTGGGGCATCATCGTCGGTGGCGAAGAGCTGCACAACAACCACCACACCTATCCCAACTCCGCCAAATTGTCGGTGAAAAAATGGGAGTTCGACCTGGGTTGGGCGTGGATCAAGGTATTCAGCTTCCTGCGCCTGGCCAAGGTACAGCGCGTGGCACCGATTGCCCACCGCGTGGAAGGCAAGGGCCACCTGGACATGGACACCGCCATGGCGATCCTCAACAACCGCTTCCAGATCATGGCCCAGTACCGCAAGCTGGTGATCGGCCCACTGGTCAAGCAAGAGCTGGAAAAGGTCGATCACTCGGTGCGCCACCAGTTCCACCGCGCCAAGCGCCTGCTGTCGCGGGAAACCAGCTTGCTGGATGACCGCCATCACCTGCGTATCCAGAGCATGCTGGAACACAGCCACGCGCTGACCGTGATCTACGAAAAACGCCTGGCACTGCAGCAGATCTGGCTCAAGACCAGCTCCAATGGCCACGACATGCTGGCGGCAATCAAGGAATGGGTGCATGAGGCAGAGGCCAGTGGTATCCAGTCCCTGCGCGATTTTGCCCACCAGCTGAAAACCTATTCGCTGCGCCCTGCGGCGGTCTGATGGTGCAGGGGGAGGGGCCTGCCCTCCCCCGCAATCACTTTTTTGACGTCATTCTCCAGACACGCGCTAATCCGTCCTAATCGCCCCTGATGACGGAACTTCGCTGCAATTCGTCCCTCTCAAACAACACTTCGCCATCATGGTGGCCCCTTGTTGTGACCGCTGCTGAATCCTGCGGCGCGCCCAGAGAGAGTTGTGCCGATGGTCCACGAAAAACCCTACCTGTCCGATCCGCCCACCACAGAGCCGCCCCGACCCGCAGCGGCGGCGACCTTGCTGGCGCTCATGCATGCCCAGGGCGAAGTCGAACGGCTCAGTGAGCGCGAGCAATTACTGAGTTCACTGCTGGTCAGCGTAAACGCCGTGCTGTGGGCCGTCGATTGGCAGACGCGCCGCGTGCTGTACGTCAGCCCGGCCTATGAGCGGATATTTGGACGCCCGGCCGGCCTGCTGCTCGCCGACTATCGGGAATGGCGCAACAGCATTCACCCCGAAGACCTCGACTACGCCGAATACAGCCTGGCCCGCGTGCTGGACCACGGTGCCGTGGAAGACCGTGAGTACCGCATCATCACCGCCGACGGGCAGATTCGCTGGTTGAGCGACAAATGCTACATCAACCAGCAGGTCGGACCGGGCGAACCGGTGATCGTGGTGGGCATAGCCGAAGACATCACCGAAAAGAAGCAGCTGGAGATGGAACTGCACCGGCTGGCCACCACCGACGTGCTGACCCAGAGCAGCAACCGCCGGCACTTTTTCGAATGTGCCAAGCAGGCCTTCGACAGCGCCCGCGCCCAAGGCGCGCCGCTGGCGTTCCTGTTGCTGGACATCGATGATTTCAAGGACGTCAACGACACCTACGGTCACCTGGAGGGCGACCAGGTGCTGCGCCGCATCGCCGAGAGCGGTCGAGGCGTATTGCGCCGTGGCGACCTGTTCGGGCGCATTGGCGGTGAAGAGTTTGCCGCCGTACTGCCTGGATGCGCACCGGAGATGGCGTTGCAAGTGGCCGAACGCCTGGGCAAAGAGATCCAGGCCCTGAATTTCAGCTACGAAGGCCAGGCGTTCACCGTGACCGTCAGCCAGGGCCTGGCCAGCCTCACCGACGAAGATTCAACCCTGGACAGCCTGTTCGCCCGCGCCGATGCGGCGATGTACGAAGCCAAGCGGCAGGGCAAGAATCGCGTGGTTGCGGGTTAGAAGATCAGATCAAGGATTAAAACCTTTCCTTAAACGAGCGTATTTTTGTGGCGAGCGGGCTTGCCCCGCGTTGGGGCGCGAAGCGGCCCTAAAACCAGTCTCCCGGTTCTACCAGAAGAAATGCGGTGGCCTTATTGGGGCTGCTGCGCAGCCCAACGCGGGGCAAGCCCGCTCGCCACAGGGGGTTCAGTTTGCTGCGCGACAGCACTCAGTCAGCTATTCAGCAGGACCTCCCACACTTGAATGTCATCGCTCTCTAGGCCTTGCGCAACCGCATCAGCTCCGACAACCCCACTTTCAGCAAGCGTGCCGTTTTACTCCTGGCCAACTCTTCCAACCCTTCTCGCTCGGTCAAGCGCGCCATTTGCACGGCCAGGTGCACCACCAGCGCATCCCGGGCATACACCCCACCCTCCAGGGAATAGATCGCGGCGATCAGTTGGCGCAGCTCCAACGGCAAGCGCCAACGTGCGCGCAGTGCCGAGCCATAAGCGGCACCAAACGTGTACAGGGACTCGCCGATGGCTTCGTCATCCAGGGCTCCGCCGCCCTGGCGCCAGTCTTCCAGGCAGCGCAGCAAGGCCAGGTCGCCCAGCCGATGCAGGATGCCGGCGCTGTAACAGCGTTCGTGGTCCAGTTCCAACATGCGCGCCAGGCGCCGGGCGTAGTCGGCGGTGTCCTGGGACACCTGCCAGTAGCGCTCGGCGTAGGCCACCAGGGCTGGGTCGCCCAATACCACATTGTGCTTGAGCGCCAGGCCGAGGATCAGGTTCATGCTCTGCCCGGCCACCAGTTTGTGCAGGGCTGCCGCCAGGGTTTGCACGGGCGTGCCGTGATGGCCGGCACTGTTGGCGGCGGCGATCAGTACGGCGGTAATCTGCGGGTCCATGCGCACCTGGTCTTCCAGCTGCTTGAGGTCCAGGCCCTCAGGCCCAAGGCTGTGCTGCACGGCCGCCCTCACATCGACCCGCAACGGCGCACCATCGCAGGCGTCGCGGCGACGTTCGAGGAACGCCGGCAAGGTCATGCCCGGCGTCAGCGCCGGCACTTCGCAATACACGCTTTCGCCTTCGTTGAGCAGCAGGTCTTGCAGGCGCTGGGTCAGGCCGTCCAAGTTCAGGGGCTTGGTGAGATAGGCCGTGGGCGCCAGGGGCAAGGCTTCGCGTACGCTGGCGCTGTCATTGCGACTGCTCAGCAGAATGAAGGGCAGCACGGGCGAGCGGCGCTGCTGGCGTACGTCGCGCAGCAGGCTCAGGCCATCGATGCCCGGCAGTTCCCAATCCGCCAGGATCAGGTCGTAGTGTTTTTCGCGCAGCAACGTGGCCGCGTGCTGCCCATCGGCACACACATCCAGCCGCGCGTCACAGCGCACATTCAGCAAGACTTGCTTGAGCAGATCCCGCGACCAAGGGTCCGCCTCGGCAATCAGCACACGGGGTACAGCGGGTAAAACAACAGCAGTCATCTGCACGCTCCATCGGCAATGCCTGCAACCTTAGTCAATGCCACCGCCCACGTACAATGAACAACGCCTGAATGTGCTGCCTCGGGCACAAAAAAACCCGCCGAAGCGGGTTTCTTTACGAACAGGCCAGCTTCCGATTACAGCTCGGAGAAGCACTCTTCGATGATTGCCAAGCCTTTGTCCAGTTGCTCGTCCGGCGCGGTCAGCGGCACCAGGATGCGCAACACGTTGCCGTAAGGGCCGCAGGACAGCAGGATCAAGCCCTTCTCACGCGCCTTGGCCACCACGGCGGAGACGGCAGCGGCGTTTGGCTTGTGGGTGTCGCCACCTTCGAACAGCTCGATCGCGATCATGGCGCCCAGGGCACGCACGTCGCCGATCACCGGGTACTTGGCCTGGATGGCCTTGAGGCCTGTGACCAGACGTTCGCCAAGGGCTTTGCAGCGATCCAGCAGATGCTCTTCTTCGAACACTTCCAGCACGGCCAGGGCCGCCGCGCAGGCGATCGGGCTACCCGCGTAGGTGCCACCCAGGCCACCTGGGGCGATGGCGTCCATGTACTCGGCCTTGCCGCACACACCGGCCAGCGGGAAACCGCCAGCGATGGATTTGGCGAAGGTGGTCAGGTCGGCAGTGACGCCCATCTGTTCCATGGCGAAGAAAGTACCGGTACGGCCGGCACCGGTTTGCACTTCGTCGGCGATCAGCAGGATGCCGTGCTTGTCGCACAGTTCACGCAGGCGCTTCATGAAGGCTTTAGGCGCGACGTAGAAACCGCCTTCGCCCTGCACTGGCTCGATGATGATCGCAGCGATGTCACGCGGCTCGGCATCGTTCTTGAAGATGCGCTCGATGCTGGCGATGGAGTCGTCGACGCTCACGCCGTGCAGCTCGTTCGGGTACAGCGCGCGGAAGATGCCACCTGGCATCAGGCCCATGCCGGCCGAGTAAGGCACGACTTTACCGGTAAGGCCCAGGGTCATCATGGTACGACCGTGGTAGGCGCCAGTGAACGCGATGACACCGGCACGGCCAGTGGCGGCGCGGGCGATTTTCACCGCGTTTTCTACCGCTTCGGACCCGGTAGTGACCAGCAGGGTTTTTTTGGCGAAATCACCTGGGACCTTGGCGTTGATTTTTTCGCACAGCTCTACGTAGGGCTCGTAGGCCAACACCTGGAAGCAAGTGTGGGTCAGCTTGTTCAGCTGCTCGGTCACGGCCGCGATGATTTTCGGGTGGACGTGGCCGGTGTTCAGCACGGCGATACCACCAGCGAAATCGATGAACTCGCGACCTTCAACGTCGGTCACGGTGGCGTTCTTCGCGGATTCGGCGAAGATCGGGTGAATCTGGCCAACACCGCGCGGTACAGCGGCTTCGCGGCGTTTCATCAGGGAAGCGTTGGTCTTGCTCATAAAGTCCTCATTCGCCACTCATCGGGTGGCGTGGTCCAAGGAATACGTGGCGGGGAGGCAACTACGGCAGCATGCGATGATCGACTGCCACAGCTTTCCCGGCCACTACGAATAACGATGTGAAACACGCAAAGGGTCAGCGCTCTCGTGCCCTTTGCGTTTACTGCAATCCCTTGCCGGGCTTATCCCTTACAGAACTTAGATGCCCAGGCAGAGGTATTTGATTTCCAGGTAGTCCTCGATCCCGTACTTGGAGCCTTCACGGCCCAGGCCCGAAGCCTTGATGCCGCCGAACGGCGCCACTTCGTTGGAGATCAACCCGGTGTTCACGCCAACCATGCCGTATTCCAGGGCTTCAGCCACACGGAACACACGGCCCAGGTCACGCGCATAGAAGTAGGACGCCAGGCCGAACTCGGTGTCGTTGGACATCGCGATCACTTCGGCTTCGTCCTTGAAACGGAACAGCGGCGCCAGCGGGCCAAAGGTTTCTTCCTTAGCCACGGCGGCGTTCTTCGGCACGTCGACCAGGATGGTCGGTTCGAAGAAATTGCCTTCCATCACCTTGCCACCGGCCAACAGCTTGGCGCCTTTGCTCAGGGCATCGGCAATGTGCTCCTGAACCTTGGCCACGGCTTTTCCGTCGATCAGCGGGCCCGTGGTGGTGCCTTCTTCCAGACCGTTACCGATCTTGAGCTTGGCCACGGCCACCTTGAGTTTTTCCGCGAACGCGTCGTACACCGAATCCTGGATGTACAGGCGGTTGGCACAGACGCAGGTCTGGCCGTTATTGCGGTACTTGGAGATGATCGCGCCTTCGACGGCCTTATCCAGGTCGGCGTCGTCGAACACGATGAACGGCGCGTTGCCGCCCAGCTCCAGGGAAACTTTCTTGATGTCCTTGGCGCATTCAGCCATCAGCTGGCGACCGATTTCGGTCGAGCCGGTGAAGGACAATTTACGCACGATCGGGTTGCTGGTCAGCTCGCCGCCGATGTCGCCGGCGCTGCCGGTGACCACGCTCAGCACGCCTTTAGGGATACCGGCACGGTGCGCCAGCTCAACCAGGGCCAGGGCCGAGAACGGGGTTTGCGAGGCAGGCTTGATCACCATGGTGCAACCGGCGGCCAGGGCCGGGCCGGCTTTACGGGTGATCATCGCGGCCGGGAAGTTCCACGGCGTGATCGCGGCAGTCACGCCGATCGGCTGCTTGATCACGATCAAACGCTTGTCGGGCTGGTGGCCAGGGATCACGTCACCGTAGATGCGCTTGGCTTCTTCGGCGAACCACTCGATAAAGGAAGCAGCGTAGACGATCTCGCCCTTGGCTTCGGTCAACGGCTTGCCTTGCTCGAGGGTCATCAGGCGACCGAGGTCGTCCTGGTTTTCGATCAGCAGTTCGAACCAACGGCGCAGCTTATTGGCGCGCTCCTTGGCGGTCAGCGCACGCCAGGCCGGCAAGGCCTTGTCGGCGGCTTCGATGGCGCGACGGGTTTCAGCGGCGCCCATCTTCGGCACGGTGCCGATAATCTCACCCGTGGCCGGGTTGTTGACCTTGATGGTTTGACCATTGTCCGCATCCACCCAAGCGCCATCGATAAAGGCTTGTTGGCGGAACAACTGGGTATCTTTGAGCTGCATGTCGGCTTTCCTTAACAGCACCGCGCGCACGCGGAGCGAATTAGAGTTGTTGAAAGGCGCCTTGTGGGCTGCCGTCAGGGAAATCAGCCCCAGCACGCGCGGGAAGTGAAAGAGCGCACGGGAGACAGAGCGTTTGAAATCTCAAACGAATCCTAGGATCAATGGGGGTGCAGGGCAATAGTCTGTTCGAAAAAAAGAACGAAAACCGCGTATTTACCGGATTTTTCTGATCAGCGTGATCGGCCCGTGCGCCACCGGGTTGATCCCTAGCGCACGGCGCAGGGCCTCTGCGCGGCAAAATCCTACGTTTGAACGGCCAAAGACCAGCATGGACGCCCAAGGTCGACATGGGTATGATGTCGCCCGCACAAGCATCCGTAGCTCAGCTGGATAGAGTACTGCCCTCCGAAGGCAGGGGTCGTGGGTTCGAATCCCGCCGGGTGCACCATATATAGAGATGAAGAAGCCCTAGGTCGAAAGATCTGGGGCTTTTTTGTGGGCGATTGGTTGATGGGGGCAGCTCGTCGTGAGCATTGGGTTTGAACTGTCCGAAGTTTCGGTCTAGGCCGCCAAGCCACGTCGCCGAATCACACCTAGGCATCAGGATGCCTGGCAGGAATGTACTTCCGAGGTCGCCCGTTCATGTGTAAGTTTATTGATCGGGGAATCTGGAAGCGCCCATATCAAGCTTGATGCCATGACTGCAAATCACTTATTTCTTTACGTGTATTCATGCTGCAGATATGTTGCTGGCAAAAGGATATTAGATACTCGAGTCTCAGGGAAAGGCGCTCCAAAGTGATCACTCGACTGGCTCACCCACCTGCATATCTCCCTGATCTTCGTGACTTTAGCAAGCCAAGCTCAGCAATCGTTGTGTCCGATGAGTTGACCGCCCTAGGCTCAAGCTTTCGGCTGACTGCTCGCTAGACTTCCCCGCCAAGCTTCCGGTGATGGCGTCAACGTGGAACAGTTTCTCCATTAGCATCTTTCCAGGCCGCAGACACTCTCGAAGCTGTTGATGTGCCAATTCAGATAGCAGGTTTTCCTATGAATGCAGTGATCGGCCAGAAGCTACAGAGCAGTCGCAAAGAGCTTCTGGATATCGGGCTTCGCAACAACATGCTCAATTTCCGTAAGACCGCCAAGACCCTGATAGTGGTCGATGAGCAGTCCGAAGAGGTCTTCAAGACCCTCTATCGTCAGGAAAAGGCCATGACCTTTTCGCCAATGGCTCGCAAGAAACTGGCGGAACTGGTCAAAGCCTCCAAGTCAGCAGAGGAAGGTGAGGAAAATAGTGATACTCCCGGCGATGAAGAGCTGTTGTATGAGCTCGACAGCTTGGACTGGAATGCCGTCACTGACGACGCGGGCGAGGAGGAAGCGGGCAAGGCTCGCCGTCATCTCGATACGCGTTTGCAGACCGCTATCGAAGATGACCGGCTTTTCCTCCAGCTATTGAAAATCCACACCGAGGCCAAAGGTTTTATCGAGGAGCAGGGCGTCAACACGCTGTTCCTGTCCCTTGGCTTCCTGCATTGGTATGAGGCCGAGAGTTCTGAAAACCTGCGAAAGGCACCTTTGATCCTGCTGCCCGTCACCCTTGAGCGCAGCGGGGCCAAGGACGCGTTTAAGCTGAGGTACTCCGGTGACGAGCTGATGCCGAACTTATCCCTAGTTGCCAAGCTCAAGACCGACTTTGGCCTGGACCTGAGTTCTTGTGCATTCGACGAAGACACTTTCGATGCCGATGAAAACAGCCTCGATCGCTTTTTCAGCGACGTTGCTGCTGTGGTCAGCAAACAATCGCGATGGAAGATTGCCGGTAACGAAATAGCACTGGGCTTTTTCTCGTTCGGCAAATTCCTGATGTTCAAGGATCTCGACCCGAAAAGTTGGCCAGAAGACAAGCAACCTGATGCCAATCCGGTGATGAAGCGATTGCTGGGCTCGGGTTTCGGCGATCTGCGCGCGGCATATCCAGAGGATGTGAATATCGACTCGGTGATCAAGCCAGGTGAGGTCCGTTTCGTCAAGGACGCCGACAGCAGCCAGACCGAAGCAATCCTGGAAGTACGCGAAGGCTCCAACCTAGTCATTCAAGGCCCACCAGGTACCGGCAAATCCCAGACGATTACCAACATCATCGCAGAACTGATTGGGCAGAAAAAAACGGTACTGTTCGTTGCCGAGAAGATGGCGGCCCTGGAGGTGGTGAAGCGCCGCCTGGATGAAAGCCATCTCGGCGACGCGGTACTCGAGCTGCACTCCCACAAATCCACCAAGCAGTCGGTGCTCAAGGAGTTGGGGCGAACCCTGAGCCAAGGGCGGCCAATGACGAAGGGCGCAGAGGGAGACCTGGCCAGCCTTAAGGAGCTACAGGACTCCCTCAATAATTACTGCGAAGCCGTCAGTGCATCGGCTGGGGCTAGCGGTTTGCCCTTTCTCGATGTGCTGGGTCGCTACCTAAGGCTGAAGCGAGTTCATCCGGGACTACCCGTGATTCCGTTTGGGCCAATGGCCGGCTGGAGCTTCACACACCAGCAAAAGCAGCGAGAGCTGGTCGAAGAATTGGTTCTCCACCTTAACGCGATGGGACGGCCGGATCGCAGCCCGTTCTGGGGCAGCCAGCGGACTTTCTTCTCTCCCATCGAACAAAGTACTGCCAATGACGCGTTGCAGTCGGCGATCTCTCACCTCCATGTCTTGCAATCCACCACTACCGCGCTCTCCGAGCGATTGATGCTGACCCAGCCGGTCACCTTGGCAGATGTCGATGTAGTCTGCCGCGCCGCACGCCGTGCGGCGGAGGCCCCGCGACTTGAGGGCATCAAAATATCCACGGGGGAATGGCAGTCGCGTCGCGACTCCATTCGCGAATTGCTCGAGGCCGGCGAGAAGATGTCTGTTTGTCGTGATCAATTCGACAAGCAGTTGATCGACGCAGCTTGGGACCAGGATCTTTTGGAAGTTCGCCAGAACCTGCAAGCCTACGGTGACAAATGGTGGAGAGTCTTTTCGGGGCGCTTCCGCGCCTCGCGTGCTCGATTGCAGGGGCTAGTCCGCGAGGTATTGCCGAAAAGCAATGCAGGCATGCTCGAGCTGGTCGACGCGGTCTTGACCTACCAGCAGAATAAGAAGGTGTATGACCAGCACGAAGCCTTGGGTAGTGCGCTGTTTGGCGCTCAGTGGCAACGCCAGAAGACCGATTGGCCGGTGCTTGAGCGCCTGAGTGCCTGGGTGATCCAGTTGCATGACGACCTGGGGCATGGACAGATCCCGCAGGGCATTATCGCCTTCTTGGCCGGACATGCCGATGCCACAGGGTTGGGCGAAGCGGTCGCTGACGTAGAGCACCATGTAAACGGGCTGGACAAAGCGATTCGTGATTCGCTGGAAGTGACCGGGATGCAGGATGAGAACGCTAAGGCTGATGTCAGGAAACTCTCTCTGACTGCGCTGGAGGCGCGTCTGCAGGAGTGGCAGGGCAATCTCACCGCGCTCTACCAGATTTCGCGATTCAACGTGCTCGCGGAGCAGATGCTTACCGCCAACTTGGGCGAGCTACTTGGCATCGCCATCAGGAGTGACCAGCACGAAAGCCTGACTGCCGTTCTGGATCTTTCCTGGTATGCAGGCCTGGTGCAATCAGTGTATGCCCAAAACCCGGCGCTCCAGCAGTTCGACCGGATCAAGCATGAGCACCAGATCGCACGTTTCAAGTCGCTCGATCTCGCCTCCCTTAATCACGCCCAGACGTCCCTAGCGAAGCAGGCGTGGGAAGGAATGCCCAATATCAACCAGCCCGGTGAGATGGCAGTATTGCGAGCGGAGCTGAACAAGAAGCGCCGCCATATGCCGATCCGGCAAATGATCGAGAAGGCGGGACGAGCGATCCAGCAAATAAAACCGGTGTTCATGATGAGCCCCATGTCGATCGCCAACTTCCTCCCACCAGGCAAAGTCGAGTTCGATGTGGTGGTGTTCGACGAAGCTTCCCAGGTGAAAGCGGTCGATGCATTTGGCGCCATCATGCGCGGTAAGCAGGTCGTTGTCGTGGGAGACACCCGCCAGATGCCGCCTACTGACTTCTTCAGTCGTGATGTCGAGATGGACGACGAAGAGGGTGCTACCGCCGACATTGAAAGTATCCTGAGCATGTTCAAGGTCGCCGGTAGCCAGGAGCGCTATTTGCGCTGGCACTATAGGAGCCGGCACGAGTCGTTGATCGCGGTTTCTAACGTCGAGTTTTACGACAGCAAACTGGTGGTCTTCCCATCAGCGGGTCAGCATCCCGATGCCACGGGTATCAGCTTCGACTACTTGCCCGAGGCTGTCTACGACCGAGGCCGTACCCGCACGAACAAGGGGGAAGCCAAGGCTGTCGCGAAAGCTGTTATGGAACACGCGATCCGCACGCCCGACCTATCGCTGGGAGTGGCTGCCTTCAGCGTGGCGCAGCGTGATCTGATCCAGGTAGAAATCGAGTTGCTGCGTCGTCAGTCGCCGGAAGCAGAGGCGTTCTTTACCGACCACGGGAGTGAACCATTCTTCGTCAAGAACCTGGAAAACATACAGGGTGATGAGCGGGACAAGATATTCATCAGCATCGGGTATGGGCGTAACGAGTCCGGCCGCATCGCCAAGGAATTCGGTCCGGTAAACCGGGAGGGTGGCCACCGTCGCCTTAACGTTCTGATCACCCGGGCCAAATTGGCAATGCGCGTGTTCAGCAACTTCAAGGCCGAAGAACTTGAGCTTGACGCTAATGCTCCCCAGGGCGTCAGGGCGCTGAAAAACTTCCTCAAGTATGCCGAGACAGGCGAGCTCGAAGTCGCATGCGAGACCGGTAAAGCAGCAGACTCGCCGTTTGAGCTGGAAGTGATCGAGGCGCTGAGAGACCGAAACTACGTGGTGGAGCCGCAGGTAGGAACCGCAGGTTACTTCATCGATATTGCCGTCAAAGATCCGGAGTATCTGGGGCGCTATGTCCTGGCGATCGAATGCGATGGCGCCGCCTATCACAGCGCACGATCGGCGCGTGATCGTGACCGCCTGCGTCAAGGCGTACTAGAGGGGCTAGGCTGGAACTTCCACCGGATCTGGAGCACTGACTGGTTCCGCAACCCTCAGCAGGAAATCGCACGTGTCGTTGCAGCGATCGAAGCAGCTCGTGCCAGGATCGCCGAGGGGCGGAATGCGCTTCCCCAGGTGGAGTCAGAACCGAAGCATGAGATTTTCAGGGATGTGCCGGCCGTTGAAGCTATGCCGAGTGCCAGCAGGCAATATGTGAAAGCTCGTCTGGCACCCGCAGCCTCGCTGAATGAGCTACATCAGGAAAAGCCAGAGCGTCTAATGCAGATGATTCGTACTGTAGTGGAGGTCGAAGCTCCGGTGCACACCGCCGAAGTCACTCGCCGACTTATGGAGGCGTTCGGTGTGACGCGGGCAGGCTCGAGGATTACTAACGCGGTCGAGCAGGCTATTCGTCTTGGCGTGCAACACAGGTTGTTCCACGGACGAGGTGGCTTCATGTATTCAGTTGAAAACAAAGCTATCCCTATCCGTAGCCGGGCCCATTTTGAATCTTCGGAGCGTAAGGTGGAGTGGGTGGCCCCGGAAGAGCTTGATCAGGCACTTGTAGAAACGGTTACCCTCGGATTCTCGATGAGTCGTGAAGAAGTTATTTCTGGAGCGCTGGCGCTTCTGGGCTTTGGACGGGCAACAGCGAAGATTGCCGGGATGATTGACGAAAGAATTGTTGTTTTGGTCAATAACGGGAGTTTGCGAATGGTTGATGGGCTGGTGACTCCTAAATCGCTCTAGCTTTCGTAGACCCTTTAATCCTCAAATGAACGCTCTCTAAGCCGCTACATGGCCGTCTGCTTTTGGCCGATTCTGTTGAAAACAGTCGGATTTTCAGCTGGCCTGAACTCAGGCACGGCCACCCTCGGAGAAGCGTTCTTCACAGCCCATTTCTTTTGTGCCGAAGAGAGTCGGATAAGTAGTGCGCTACGTGTATGCCCACATGTATGCCTAACCGAAACACTACCGACCAGCCCCCTTATAAACCGGCACCAAAAGCCTCCAGTTCAAACGACGCCGGGGCACCATATATAGAGATGAAAAAGCCCCAGTTCGAAAGATCCGGGGCTTTTTCGTGAGCAATTGGTTGATGCATTTTTCGACAGAGGAAATCACATCAAAGCAGTGAAATTAACGACGTGGACAGCTCATCATGAGCATTCAATTTGAACTCCCCGAAGCTTCCAAATAGCAGCCCCGACCTAAGCCAACCTCACAGATACATCGAAGGTACCCACATCTACCTGCCATCAGCTTCAGGTTGAGCCTAACCACCGTCTCGTACCTCAGCCATGGGCACGAAAAAGAACGGATGGCGCCCACCCTCGGCATGGACCTGGCGATTCAAGCCAAAGCCCAGCACAACGTTAATGACCGCCCCGATCCCCGAACACTGGGCTTACCGTATCTGGTACAGCACAGCAGCCCCTGGCTTGGGTTCGAAAGCCGGCACAGTGCGCTGCTGCAGTGGCATACCCTTGGCATCCCAAACCAAGGTGTCCGGTGGGTACTCGTCCTTGCGGGTCATGGTGTCGATCTGCTTGGCGATCACCTCCGAGCTTGCAGGCACTTCCGGGTTCCATTCGAATACGCCAACTCTGCCGTAGAACACAGCCGGCGCGTCGTTATCGAGGCGCCGGTCGGGGCACATGACCAAACCGCGGTCAAGCATAACCCGCAACGCGCCAACAGGTACCGCCTTCACCGTGGGCGTGGTGCGTTCGGTGCTGTGGCCTGGGCAGACATTGGCCGAGCGAGTAACCATCGCCTCGACCACTTCAAGATCGGATTGGGCCTGCGCCGAAACGGCAACGGCAGATAGGGCGAGCACTACCAGATTTGACTTCCAGGGCACGCGAAACCTCCTATGGAAAAAATACCCCAACGTTGCGGACTGCCCCCCACGTAAGAACAGTTCGTTGCCAGGAGGCACACTTGAGACCAACACGACATTTAGTTTGTTCCAGTTGCTGATTGATAGCCCTGGCTCTGACCGCGCAGAGCGCCTTTGCTCCTCACAATACAGGCAGCTATCGGCCAAAAATCGGACGCTTGTAAAGGGCAGACTCCAACTCAAGTTGCTGATCGCCAGTGCTGGGCTGACCCAGGTTTGAAAGAATCACTCGGGACGGCATGGGCTTAGGGCCGGAGATGTCTTGTGGTCGATTATTTCCTCGCTGCCCATGACAACTTACCGCTACCGCCCTCCCATATTCTCTCCATGAATTCCCTCCCCCCGCCCTATAGAACGCAATCCCGGTAGTGCTGCTGGAACTCCCCCCTTGACCCAAGATGATCCGTCCACTGCCGGACAGGTTCAGCCTCTTGCTCGGTGAGTTTCATCTGCTGCAATTCATCATGAAGAAGGAACACAAAATCCTCTTCGTCCTGTATTCGCCGCACGTCCTGTAGGGTCCAGTGATGCTCGCTGATCAAATGGAGCCGAAGGTCGTCCATGGCTTCCAGTCTGGTCCAGATTGCCGTGCTGTCCTTGCGCATGCGCTCGGCGAAACACTTGAGTTTGTATAGCCCGAGTGCCATGCGGGTGTGTTGATCGCGCGGCTGCCCTTCCCAGCGGAGGTCGGGGTTTTCAATCAGGCGTTTCTCGTACTTATCAAGCGCCGCTACCCATTCACGATGGTGATTGAATTCTTGAACCATAGGCCGGGTCTCCACGACAGTCCTTTCGAGTTAAATCAAAACGATGTTACTGCTTGGCCCGACGGCTATTGGCGGCCAGGGTCAATTCCAGGCAGCAAAAAGGCCCGCATTCCAGGCTATGTGGAATGCGCTCTGGCGCAGCTCAAAGTAAGTGCCCGACTCGTCGGGGCATTCGCTTTTCGGGGTGGCCGAGGGGCCTCCCCGAATAGCGGGCATCCGTCCTGTTTTCAGGTGGGAAGACAGCCCCTTGGGCTGTTGGGGAGCTTGACGGTGCAAGCTTCAGAATCGCCCACTGATGCCCAGCAAAGGCCCCTTCTGGACGATGTCGTAGACGAAGCCATCATGGCGATAATTCACCCCCATCGCCCGGTAACCGGCCACTGCTGAAAACCCGGGCCAAAACTCCCAGCCGGCCAGCGCTGCCAGGTCCCAGTCTTCCCGAGACTGCCCGGCACCCGCCATCCCCCAGGATGACAGCCAGAATCGATCGTTCACGGCATAGTGCCCACGCAGGCCTGCCATGGCGTCTGCCCATGTGGCGTTGTCAGAGCCGGATAAGCCACCGAGTGGTCCGCCATGGAAGGTGAGGGTGGTGCCGCTGTACCAGGCACGTACGCCGCCGGCGACATCCAGTCGGCGGTTTTCATCACCCAGCACCGTGTAGCCGCCCCCCAGGAACCCGGAGGCTGTCTTGCTTTCGACCTCAAGCTTGGCGCCCCCCGGCAGGCGGTTGCGGGTGTCGGTGTCGATGTACATCAGGTCGGCGAGCACGCTGTAGGGGCCCCGACGCGCCTCCCCCATCAGCATCACCGACATATCGACCGTCTTGGCGATGTCGGAGAAGTCGGACTTTATGAACTGGGTGCCCGTGCTGCTATGACCCACGTGCCCACGAATGCCGGCGCCCCATACGTAAGGGCCGCCGTTGAATGTCCAGTCATCGTTGTCTGCCGCCCTGGCGGGCCCGGCGGCGACAAAGGCGCCAGCCAGCAGCGCCAGATGGGCGTGCTTGCGCCACAAAGCCGAGCGGGGGTTGTCACTGTGCATGATGGTGTGTCCCCGATCAGTGCTGAGTCAGCGAGAGCGCCACGCCCTCGGCCGCACAGTCCTGTGTGGGCTTCAAGCCCGCTTTTTGTGCGGCCTTGACCTCTTCCTTCGCCGCCGCCAGATCCGCCAGGAACGCCGGATTGCTATGCAAGCTCGCAACCGTCGCAGCGCCCATGATGCGGCCCGCATCGACGTCGCTCTGCCAGTGAGCGTCGCAGATGACGCGGCTCTGGCCGAATGACAACCCGCGGGTCATCAACTCGGTTGCACGGGCAGGCTGAATCTCGGCCAGCAACAGCCCCCAGGCCCAACCGGCGGCGGAGTGGCCGGAAGGCCAGGAACCATCCGTGCGCAGCAGCGGTTCCATGTCTTTGCGACAGGTCCCTTCGTTATGTGCCACGAAGGGTCGGGTGCGGTTGTAGGCATTCTTCCCGGCATAGGTGGAACCGCCCGCATCCGACAGGGTGCGCTGCATCAAGGTATAAAGATGCGGTGTATTTTTCTCGGTGATCGGCGTGCCCAGCGAGCAGGCGAATGCGTTGGCCGGGCCTGGGAATGCCAGCTCCGCATCCGCCGCGGCGAGTTTCTCCCGAGCCGTACCGCGTAGCGAGAGCGCTGCTCGCCGTGCCTCCTCATCCCGTGCCAGCGCCGCAGAGTCAGGCTTTGGTGGGGCGCCCAGCAACGCCAGGCGCAATGGCAGGTCTGCCGAGTTCAGATAGCCGGGGGCCAGCTTGAAGTGAGGGTCCGTGACCTTGGGCGCAGCATCGTCGGCAAGCACCAGCCCCGACCAGAGCAGGCCCGCCAGCCCCAACTGCTTATGTACTGTTTTCATCGGGTGTTCCCTTATCAAAACCGGTAAAGGGCATTCAGATAGGCGCCTGCGCCCACGTTCTCACCCGTCAGCGGGCTGTTGCGGGCGTCGGAGACCAGGGCGTAGGTCTTGATGCCGCCTTCCAACGCCAGCTGTGGCTGCCATTGCCAGGTGAGGCCCAGCTTCAAAGTCACGTCGCGCATCCCGCCACCGGGGTGATATTCCTCGAAGCCGGTACGCGCGGCTTGTTGGGCGGTGACGCCGAAGCGCGCCATCATGTCTTTCTCATTGCTCCAGGTGCCGTACAGGGTCGAGTCCAGGGTCAAGGTGGAAGACAGCGCGTAGGCTGTGGCGAAACCGGCTTCCAGGAACGCGGTACGCCCCAGGCTCTCGCCACCGTAATCCCGGCTCTGGCTGGCTTGCAGCCCACGAACAAACAGGCGGCCGGCCGGCAGCACCCAGTACGCTTCCGCCCCGACCAGGGCAGTGCTGTCCAGGTTACCCATGCCTTTGAGGTAGTCATCACGACCGCCCAGGGTGTGGATTCTTTCCTTGCGGCCCTGGTCGTAGCCCATCAGCAGGGCCACTCCAAAAGGTGACAGCCCCGGCAAGTCCCAACGCAGACCATCGGGGAACGCGGCAGTAAACTTGCCCCAGTTTTCGGTAGGCAAAACCGCTTTGAGTTTCAGTGACGGGAACGCGGCGTAGTGCGAAGAACCTTCATACAAGGGGCCGACGGCGAGTCCGCCACCGACGGTCACCGAGGGCTCACTTGAGTCGTCTGCGTGTGCAGGCAACGCCATCGCAAAGGCGAGGGTCGCACTGGTCATGAGCGCCGCTTTATATTTGAAAAAGTTTGAACCACCGATGGTTGTCATTGCTTCTTTCCTTGGGTGTAAAACCAAACTTATTGGCGTGGGTGCCCAGTTATAAAAGTCGAACGTTATGAGTTAGAGCTCGACGGCCTGCGGCTTCGGGAAACTCCACTTTCCATTCAGAATTTGTTCTTTCGGCTGATAAAGCCTGACCGTGTAGTTCCAGCCAGGTGTGGTAGGCAGGCAATTAGCAATCTTCCCGTCGCAACCGCCGAACTGGATGAGAATCGAGCCATCCTCACTTTTCCTCGCGGTGAGGTTGTTCAACGAATAGGCGTCATAGGGGTTCTTCTGGAAATAACCGTCGGCGTTATAAACACTGACAGACCAGAAACTATTGACCGGGACCTCTCCGACTTTGAGCCGGTAAATGGTTTTCCCATCGTTCTCAGGCATCACGCCGCCGAGGTAGATAGCGTCCTTGACGGGGTTCCCACCCCAGCCCGTCGCGGTACCGATCAAGTGATGGATGGGATTGACCGCGCCCTTGGGGCCAAAGGATTGGTTGTAGTCAGGAATCGTCGAACCCAGGACCTCCAGCGCCTCACGCACCTTGGCCTGGCTCGCCGGGTCCCACTTAGGTACTACAAACTCGCCAACCTTGGCCTGGCTGACCGCGATGGAGTCCTGCAGTGCATGGACCTTTTCAAGGTCTTTGCGATCCGCGGGATCGAAGAACGTGCGCACAGCGACAAACACATAGCGTGTGCCGATGGCCTCTTTCGTCAGTGTCTGGCGGCCAGCGCCATAAGTGACGAGGGGCACGTAGTGGTCTTCATTGATCACCGCCATGGACATGAACCGTCCACCGGCCTCAGGCAAGGTGATCGTGACGGGACCTGCATCGAGATCGAACACGGCTGACGAATAGAGCGTGTCGCGATTCATCCGGACCACATTCTGGGCGTCAATGGCCACCGCTTCGCGGCTATGAACAAAGCGGCCCAAACTGCCACTTGCGACCATTTTTCCCAAGTAGAGGTCGGACTCGGCACGGACAAAGTTATCTACACCTACCGGTATCGCCGCCTCCGGGGATGACTGAGCATTCGCACTTCCAAAAACCACCAGCGCCATCGCAAGGGCACAGGCCGTGGATGAATGGGACATTTAAACCTCTTGGTTTTATTAGTTGGCGTTAATTTTTTGACTGTATAAGAACGCCTTGGCGCAAACTTGCCATTTGGTGCCAAAAGCAAGGTGAGCGCGTACGCGAAGGCCGCCCCGGAAAGGGGTGACATGTTTGGGGGGACATCGTGATCTTCATTGATCGCCGCCATCGACATGAACGGTCTCAGGCAAGGTGATCGTGACGGGGCCTGTATCGAGATCGAACACTGTTGACCAATAGAGCGCGTCCCGATTCCTGCGGACCACATTCTGGGCTTCGATGGACACCGCTTCGCGGCCATGAAACAACCGGCCCAAACTACCACTCGCCACCATCTTCCCCATGTAAAAAGCTAACAGCGCCATGGCGAGGAGGCAGCTCGTGAATGAAAGGGACATTTAAACCTCTTGGTTTTATTAGTTGGCGTTAATTTTTTGACTGTATAA
>NZ_JBMDIS010000065.1:0-36342 GCF_057808775.1 Pseudomonas sp. FG86
GGAGCAAGAACTAGGCGTCCCCCTCGCTCCTACAGAAGGGCGAGCCCCGTCCCACCTTTGGCCCTCAGCGTTTGGGCGATTGGGTTTTCAGCCATTCCTCGCGGGTCATTTCCCAGATATGCCGTGGGAAAGTACCTTCCACAAACTCAGCTTCATCCGTACGGATCAAACGCATGCCCGTACGCTCGGAAATACGCCGCGAGCCCAGGTTGGGTGCCGCCTTGGGCACCCGCAGCAACGGGCGCTTGAGCACGCCGAACCAATAGTCGGTCACCGCTGTGCTGGCCTCGGACATCAGACCTTGCCCTTGCCATTGCGGCCCTAGCCAGAACCCCCGGTTGTTATCCTGCTCGTCCATCAAGCTGATGTTGCCGATCAATTGTTCAGGCGCGCTTTTCAGGCGTAGCGACCAGTGCCATTCCTCGCCACGGGCCATGGCGGGGAGGGCGTTCTGTTCCAGATAGGTGCGCGCGCCGTCGGCCGGGTAGGGCCAGGGCACCAGGGCGTTGAGGTAACGCACGACCTCCCAATGCGGGAATTGCTGCTGGATCCCTTCGGCATCGTCCAGGGTCAGTGGGCACAGGATCAGGCGTTCGGTGAAGAGTGTCGGTTGCATGGTGTCATTACCAGGTCGCGGTATTCGGCAGGTCCAGGGTGCCACGGTCCACAAAACGCATGGTGCCGAACAGCCCGCCCGCTAACTTGCCGCGCAGTACATAGGGCAGGTTGTTCAAGCTCTGGGTCTGGCTCAGGCCCAGGGTCTGGCGCAATACGGAAAACGCCGAAACGCTGACCGGCACCATCAGCACCGTCTCGGAAAAACGTGGGATGGATCCGCGTTGATCACTCACCCCCGACGCCAGCGGCCGGCCATTGACCTCCAGGTCCAGGGCCACGCCGTTGTAGTCGATCGGAGTTTCATTGGGGTTCTGTACCCGCAGTTTCACGGCGAAGCGTACTTCCAGGTCCTGGCTTTGCAGCGGTTCGATGCCCACCACATTGATCGTCACCGGGTCGCGGTTGGGGAACAGGGCGCAGGCGCTCAGGGTGAGCAGCAGTAGCGATAGAACCATGAGCTTGCGCATACAAAGGTGCTCCTAGTGCGTGACGTCCGGGTCCTGCATTACTTTGAGGGTTGAGGACTCCGGATCAAATTCATTTTCTTCCAGCTCTATGAACGCTTCGGGCAGGAAAATGTTCAGCAGGATTGCACAGAACGCGCCCACGGTGATCGGCGATTCAAAGATGTTGTGCAGTGCCTTGGGCAGGTCACGCAACACTTCCGGGACCGCCGCGACGCCCAGGCCCATGCCCAGCGAGATCGCCACGATCAACACATTGCGCCGGTGCAGCCCGGCTTCGGCGAGGATCTTGATGCCGGCCACCGCGACGGTGCCGAACATGATCAGCGTCGCGCCACCGAGCACCGGTTTAGGCATCAGTTGCAGCACCGCGCCGATCATCGGGAACAGCCCCAGCAGCACCAGCAGGCCGGCGATGAAGTACGCCACATAACGGCTGGCCACGCCGGTGAGCTGGATTACGCCGTTGTTCTGGGCGAAGGTCACCATCGGCAGGCTGTTGAAGGTGGCCGCCATCGCCGAATTGAGACCGTCGGCCAACAGACCGGACTTGATACGCTTGATATACAGCGGGCCCTTGACCGGCTGCTGGGAGATCATCGAGTTGGCTGTCAGGTCGCCGGCGGCTTCCAGGGGCGAAATCAGGAAGATCACCGCCACCGGGATAAACGCCACCCAGTCGAATGAGAAACCGTACTTGAACGGCACCGGCACGCTGATCAGCGGCACCTGGGGCAGGGCTGCCAAGTCGACGCGGCCCAGCCACCAGGCCACCACGAAGCCCAGGGTCAGGCCGATCACGATCGAGCCCAGGCGCAGGAACGGATTATTGAAGCGGTTGAGTACCACGATGGTCAGCAGCACCAGCGCCGCCAAGCCCATGTTGCTTGCCGCGCCCAGGTCGCTGGCGCCAAAACCACCCGCCATGTCGGTGACTGCCACCTTGATCAGTGACAGGCCCATCAAGGTAATGATGGTGCCGGTCACCACCGGGGTGATCAGCTTGCGCAGCTTGCCGATGAACTGGCTGAGCACCACTTCAATAAATGCTGCGAAAAAACAGATGCCAAAGATCGTCGAGAGGATCTCATCGGTGCCGCCGCCCCGGGCCTTGACCATGAACCCTGCACTGAGGATCACGCTGATAAAGGAAAAGCTGGTGCCCTGCAGGCACAGCAGCCCTGAACCAATCGGGCCAAACTTGCGCGCCTGCACAAAGGTGCCCAGGCCCGAGACGAACAACGCCATGCTGACCAGGTACGGCACTTCGCTTTCCAGGCCCAGCACACCGCCGACGATTAGGGTGGGGGTGATGATGCCGACAAAACTGGCCAGTACATGCTGCAACGCGGCAAAGATCGCGGCGGTGAAGTGCGGGCGGTCTTCCAGGCCGTAGATCAGGTCGGATTTATAGCGCGGGCGGGGGGCTTGAGCGTCAGACAAAATACAGGCTCGGGTCGAAAAGGGAGGCGCAGGATGCCAGAAACAGCCGGTTGTCAGAAGTGTGAAAAAATATTTCGGATTTTTTCAATTAATTTCTCAAACCTGCCGATAGCCTGGATAGGCCCACACTCCAATTAGAACAGTGGCGCCAGAGGTCCAGGTCGCGCGTTGACGCTGACGGACCGTGTCGCGGCAAGGACGCTCGCCCACACTACTTCTCGAGAGTACCCCTATGTCCCTTCGTAATCTGAACATTGCCCCCCGCGCTTTTCTCGGTTTTGCGTTCATTGCGCTACTTGTCATTATTCTCGGGGTGTTCGCGGTCAACCGCATGGCGACCATCCGCCAGGCATCGTTGGACATGTCGGCCAACCAACTGCCCAGTGTGAAGTACCTTGGCAATCTGACCGAGAACGTGTTGCGCCTGCGCATCTTGTCCTTCCGGATCCTGATCAACCGCGAACCCGCGGCCCTTGAAGAGGCCAAGACGCGCGTGGGCGTGCTGGTGGACAAGGTCAAGGTGGCTCAGAAGGCTTATGCATCAACGCCTGCCGGTCCGGAGGAGGCCGCCCTGTATAAAACCTTCGCCACGACTCTCGACAACTACCTTACTGCCCAGGCCGAGATGTTGTCGTTGTCCCAGCAGAACAAAGTCGAGGAAATGCGCACGCTCATCAACACCCGCATCAAGGACGGCACGGACCAGATGGGTGAGCAGTTGAACAAGCTGATCGCAATCAATAGCGCCGGCGCCGACCAGGCCGCCCGTAACGCCGAAGGTAGCTATCAGCAAGCCGTCAGCGGGATCGTGATCGTGTCGGTGGTGGCTGCGTTGATGACGGTGCTGCTGGCCTGGTTGCTGACTCGCAGCATTGTTACGCCGCTGCGCAAGGCCGTGGAAGTGGCCGAGACCATCGCCGGTGGCAACCTGACCAAAGTCATTGAAGACGCTGGCAAGGACGAGCCGGCACGCCTGATCAGTGCCCTGTCGCGCATGCAAGCCAACCTGCGCCAGACCATCCAGCATATTGCCGGCTCGGCCACGCAGTTGGCGTCCGCCGCCGAAGAACTGAGCGCCGTGACCGAGGAAGCCTCCAAAGGCCTGCAACAACAGAACAACGAAATCGACCAGGCGGCCACCGCCGTCAACGAAATGACCGCTGCGGTCGAGGAAGTGGCGCGCAATGCGGTGTCCACCTCCGAGGCTTCCAACCAGTCCAACCAGGCCGCACGCGAAGGCCGCGACCGGGTGGTGGAAACCGTCGGCGCGATCCAGACCATGACCCAGGACGTACAAAACACCGCAGCGATGATCGAAGGCCTGGCGACCCAGGGCCGTGACATCGGCAAGGTACTGGATGTGATCCGCGCCATTGCCGAGCAGACCAACCTGCTGGCGCTCAACGCGGCGATCGAGGCCGCCCGTGCCGGTGAAGCCGGGCGTGGTTTCGCGGTGGTGGCCGACGAGGTGCGGGCCCTGGCCCATCGCACCGCGCAGTCGACCCAGGAGATCGAGAAAATGGTCGCCGGCATCCAGAACGGCACCGGCGAAGCCGTGCAATCCATGCAGCAAAGCAACCAGCGCACCCAGGACACTTTGGAAATGGCCCGGGCTGCCGGTGTGGCGCTGGAGCAGATCACCCAATCCATCAGCCTGATCAACGAACGCAACCTGGTGATCGCCAGCGCCTCGGAAGAACAGGCCCAGGTGTCTCGCGAAGTGGACCGCAACCTGGTGAACATCCGCGACCTGGCGACTCAGTCGGCGGCGGGGGCCAACCAGACCAGCGCGGCCAGCCATGAGCTGTCGCGCCTGGCGGTGGATTTGAATGGGATGGTCGCCAGGTTCGTTATCTGACCCACTTTGCAATGCCATCCAAATGTGGGAGGGAGCTTGCTCCCGATGGCGGCGGGGCAGTCAACTCATCTACTGACTGATCTGCCACCCTTCATGCCAGTCAGTTAAGGCGAAACACTTTAACTGTGGCGAGCGGGCTTGCCCCGCGTTGGGCTGCGCAGCAGCCCCAAAACACAGCCCCGGAGCGGCCTGGCACACTGCAGCGTTGTTATTGGGGCTGCTTCGCAGCCCAACGCGGGGCAAGCCCGCTCGCCACGGGGGCGGCGCTGCCTCCTACGATTGCTTCCAGGCCCCTGGGTTCACCAGGTTTTTCGGCTTCTGGCCCGCCAGCGCCGCCAACAGATTATCCACCGCACACTGGGCCATCGCTTCGCGCGTCTCATGGGTCGCAGAGCCGATATGCGGCGTTGCCACTACGTTGTTCAAGCGCAGCAACGGCGAGTCGTGAGGCAGCGGTTCGCGCTCGAACACATCCAGCCCCGCCGCGCGAATCGTGCGCTGCTGCAAGGCCTCGACCAGCGCGGCTTCATCCACCACCTTGCCGCGGGAGATATTGATAAAGATCGTCTCCGGGCCCATCAGTGCGAATTCCTGGGCGCCGATCAACTGCTCCGTTTCAGCGGTCAACGGCAGTGTCAGGCAGACGAAGTCCGCTTGTCGCAGCAAGTCGTCCAGGCTGCGGTACTGCGCGCCGAACCGTTCTTCCACCAAGGGCTTGGGCGAGTGGCTGTGGTAGATCACCGACATGCCAAAGCCGAAATGCCCGCGCTGGGCCAGGGCTTCGCCAATGCGGCCCATACCGATGATGCCCAGGGTCTTGCCATGCACATCGCTGCCGAAGTGCGCCGGGCCGATGTTTTTGTTCCATTGGCCGGCACGCACCATGTCGGCCAACTCGACCACGCGCCGGGCGGTCGCCAGGATCAGCGCGAACCCAGTGTCAGCGGTGGTTTCGGTGAGCACGTCGGGCGTGTTGCTGAGCAGGACGCCGCGCTGGGTCAGGTAATCGATATCGTAGTTGTCGACCCCCACTGAGACACTGGCCACCGCCTCCAGGTTGGGCGCCAGGTCCAGCAGCTTGGCATCCAGGCGCAGGCTCGCACCGAGCAAACCGTGGGCGCCGGGGAGGGCATCGCGCAGTTTGGCCAGGCCGCTGTCATCCAGCGCCTCGATCAAGGTGACCTCGGCCTGCTCATGCAGGCGGGCCATCAGCGGGGCAGAGAGTTTTTTGTACAGCACGATGGATTTTTTCATCAGGTCTTGGCCTTCAATTCGAGGGTATGCAAAGGCGCGCGCACGCGGTCGCTGGCGCCAGGCTTGAGGAAAATCGTCAGCACCACCGAGAGCATCAACGCGCCGCTCATCAGCAGGTATGAAGCGCCGGGCGAGCCGGTGCTGCTATTGAGGTAACCCACCAGGTACGAACCGCCGAACGAACCGAGCGCGCCCATGCTGTTGATCAGGGCCATGGCGCCACCGGCGACGTTGGCGGGGAGGATTTCCGGGACGATGGCGAAGAACGGGCCATAGGGCGCATACATGCACGCACCGGCGATGACCAGCAGGGTGTAGGACCACCAGAAGTGTTCGGCACCCAGCACGTAGGACGCGTAGAAGGCGATCGAGGCGATCAGCAACGGTGGCCACACAAAGCGTTTACGTTTTTGCAGTTTGTCCGAGCCCCAGGACACCGCCAGCATGCCGATCACCGCCGCCAGGTAAGGCAGGGCTGACAGCCAGCCGGCCTCGACCATGTCCATTTTCAAGCCCGCCTTGAGGATCGACGGCAGCCACAGCACAAAGCCATACACGCCGATGCTCCAGCAGAAGAACTGCAGCGCGAGGATGATCACCTTGGGTGAGCGGAACGCCTCGGCGTAATTCTTCACGGCCTTGATGCCCACCTGTTCGGCGGCCAACGCAATTTCCAGGTCTTTTTTATGCTGTTCGCTCAGCCACTGGGCGTCCGCAGGCCTTTCATCCGCCAGTTTCCACCAGATAAACGCCCACAGCACCGCCGGCAAGCCTTCGATGATGAACATCCAGCGCCAGCTGAAATGCTGCACCAGGTAACCCGACACCACCGACATCCACAGCATGGTCACCGGGTTGCCGAGGATCAGGAAGGTGTTGGCCCGCGAACGTTCGGCACGGGTGAACCAGTGGCACAGGTACACCAGCATGGCGGGCATCACCGCCGCTTCGACCACGCCGAGCATGAAGCGGATCGCGATCAGCATATAGGCGTTGGACACCACGCCGGTCAGGGTGGCCAGGCCGCCCCAGAGGATCAGGCTGACAAAGATCAGTTTCTTGACGCTGCGCTTCTGCGCATAGATCGCCCCCGGCACCTGGAAGAAAAAGTAACCGAGGAAAAACAGTGCCCCCAGCAACGACGACATGCCGGGGGTGATCATCAGGTCCTCGGCCATCCCGGAGGCGGCGGCGAAACCGTAGTTGGCGCGGTCCAGGTACGCCAGGCTGTAGGTGATAAAGACGATGGGCATGATGTACCACCAACGGCGGGTGGCGAGTTTCACGGTTTCCATGGGGGTGCTCCTGAGCTTGTTGTAGTTGTGGCAACAGGTAGTCGGTCAAGCGACGGATCGGGTGGGTAACGCTTCGCGCCTGGGCAGGCCCTCCATGTCACCGCGACTTTGTACTGCACGGCTGCCGATCCAATTGCCGCGCTGTACGGCCTCGGGAAAGCTGAGGTTTTCCAGCAGGGCACTGATCATGCCGACGGCAAAACCATCACCGGCCCCCACGGTGTCGACCACCTTGTCGACACTGACGGCGGCGACAAAGCCCTGGTCCATCAGGGTGCGGTAGTAGGCGCCATCCGGGCCGAGCTTGATGGCCACGGCTTCGGCGCCCTGGTCCAGGTAGAACGCGGCGATGTCGGCTGGGTCCTCGAAACCGGTGAGCAGGCGACCTTCGCTCAAGCCCGGCAGGACCCAGTCCGCCAACCCGGCGAGGGCGTTGATTTCGCGGATCATCTGCGCCTGGCTGGCCCACAGCGAGGGGCGCAGGTTGGGGTCGAACGACACGCTGCGGCCGGCGTTGCGCATCTGCGTCATCAGTTCAAAGGACAGCTCGCGGGTGGCGTCGGACAAGGCCGGCGGAATACCGGTGGCATGCAGGTGCCGTGCTTGTAGCAGTACGGGGTTGATGGCGGCGATCGACAAATGGCTGGCCGCCGAGCCCTTGCGGAAGTATTCGACTTGAGGGTCGGCGCCAGCCTCTTCACGGGACTTGAGCTGAAAGCCGGTGGGGTGCAGCGGGTCGACGGCCACATGGCGGCAATCCAACCCCTCCTGTTTCAACGTGTCGACCACAAAACGCCCGAGGGAGTCATTGCCCACCCGGCTCAGCCAGGCAACGTTGAACCCCAGGCGCGACAGGCCGATGGCGACATTGCTGTCGGCGCCAGCAATGCGTTTGTGAAAGTGGCCGACCTCGGCCAGCTCGCCGGTCTGTTCGGCGACAAACATCGCCATGGTTTCACCAAACGACAGGATATCGATCTCAGACATGGGCGTTCTCCGCGTGGGGTTGGCCAAGCAGGGCGAGGGTGGCGACCTGCCGGGCGGTGACGTCGAGCAGGTCTTCGCCTTGCAGCGGGAATTCCACGGCACGGGTAATACCTTGAGTCATATGCTTGAGCAGTTGTTCCCACAGATGCAGGTCGGTGGCGCCGGGCGGCAGGGCGACCAACTTGCCGTCCGGGCGACGGGCCACGGCCTTGCAGTGCAGGTAATCCACATGCCGGCCCAGCAGGCGCGCGGCGGTGAGGGCGGATTGGTCCTGCCAGTGCCAGTTGCCGATATCGAAGGTCATCTTGATCGGCAGGCCCAGGCGCTCCACTTCAGTGAAGAAGCGCTGCATCGGCTCGATGCGCCCGCCGTGCAGGGTCTGGTCGTTTTCCACCAGCAGGTGGACCGGATGGCGGTTGAGCAGGGCGTGCAGGCTTTCCAGGTCGTTGGTGTCGGTGAAATAACCCAGGGAGACTTTGAGCCAGCGCGCGCCAAAGGCCTGGGCACGGTCCAGGGTGGCGCTCAGCTCGGCATTCGGTTGGGCGCGGCCGGCGACCCACAGCTCAAGGGGCGATGAGAACACCGATTCGAGGCCCTGCTCGGCGGCGGCCCGGGCCAGTTCGACGGGTTGCTCGCGGGTCAGCAGCTCCTCACGCCACTCGATACGCTGGGCGCCGGCAGCCGCCAACAGTTCGACAAAACTCAGTTGGCCCTGCTGGCGTACGAGGTCGGCGCCGTAGCTGGAAAGGCTGATGGATACGGGGTATTTATGCATTGTTGTGTCCCTCTGAAACCGGTTTCATTTTTTCTGAAAAAAACACTTTCCTGTCGGAGCGAACTTGCTCGCGAAAAACCTGAGCGCGCCGCGTTGAACCAGGATCGCTGCGTTATCGTTGGCGTTTTTCGCGAGCAAGCTCGCTCCTACAAGGGGTTGTGGAGCCTCGGAGAATCAGTTGGGGCAGGAAGTCCAGGGTGCGTGTCGGCTCGGTATCGCCGCGCAAGCGCTTGAGCAAGCAGTCGAACGCACTGGCGCCAATCGCCTGGGTCGGCTGGGCGAGGGCCGTGATGCCATTGCCCACCAGTGGGTACCAGTCCAGGTCATCCAGGGCGATCAGGCCGACGTCTTCAAACAGGTGGCAACCCAATGCCTTGAGCGCTTGGGTGCAAGCGAGCGCGGCGATGCCGTTGGCGCAGAACAACGCCTTGGGGCCGGCCTTGGCTATAAAGGTGTGCAAGTGCTTTTGCAGCGCGCCATCCAGCTCCAATACCGCGCCGGTCAACGCCGGGCGCCGGGCAATCTCGGCCTTGAAACTCTCCAGGCGTTCCAACCGCGAACTGGTGCCGTCGGTGGCTTCGCTCACCAGCAACACATCGCGATAGCCCTGCTGCTCGAGGTGTTCCACCGCCATGCGTACCGCCGCCGGGTTGTCCAGGCCCACCAGGTCGCTGTGCAGCGGTTCGACCTTGCGGTCCACCAGCACCAGGGGCATTTCCCGTTGCAGTTCCAGCAGTTGGTCAAGGTGATGGCCAAGGGTGTTCACGATCAGCCCTTCGATGTTGTACGAGCGCAGCGCCGCCAGATGCTGGCGCTCCTGCTCGTCATCACGGTCGGTATTGCACACCACCAGGCTGTAGCCGTGCTGGCGGCAGGCGGTCTCGACGCCATGCATCACGGCAATGGAATAGGGGTTGCGGATATCGGCCACCAGCATGCCGATCAGGCGCGTGCGGCCACGCTTCAAGCCACGGGCCATCTGGTTGGGGCGGTAGCCGAGTTCATTGATGGCGTGCTCGATGCGCAGGGCGATGGCATCGGAGAGCAGGCCGCGGTCGTCGCCGATGAAGCGTGACACGCTGGCCTTTGAGACCCCTGCGTGCAGGGCGACGTCGAGCATGGTCACGCGGCTGCGTTGAGCGGCGGAAAAAGAGGTCACGGTCGCGGGCCTTTCTTATTGGGGGTGGGTCATGGTTGATATGAAACCGGTTTCAGGAAACACCAGATTCGGGTGAGTGGTCAAGCGTCAACTACAGGGATGGGAACGGTCTCGCCGACAAACGGTAGGAGGACCTGTGAGTTCTGACAGTATTCAGGGCTTGTGAAGTGGCGCTTAATTTGAGCGTGCAAGAGGTAGTGATACCGCCATAACACGTGTTTTTTCTAAATGATGCATCGGTTCGCTGGCTGAATAAGGAGAGTCGCATGACGCTTTCATCCAACCGTTTCCCCCCCTCCAGCCGCAGCGCAACGGCGCAAGTTTCAGAGCTAAAAAAGGCTGTTGTGGTCAAGGCCTTTAAAGATGACCCTGACGGGCTGATTCCCACTAAATATCTTTATGAACCCATTGAAATCCAATTGACCCAGATCTGGGCCTTTCCCGCTGATATCGGGGAAGTCGACTACGTTCATTTCTCGATCAAGCCCCATACACCCGAGTCTCCGTATCCGCTTCCTCCGATTCCTCTGCCGGGCCCATTGACTCAGGAAAAAGACTTCCCCGTATCGCTGTTTATTAAGGGCAATTGGCTGAATATCAGTGGGTCTTACGACATTAGTTATTACATTGATGGGCCCGGCGGGATAGAACACAGCCCTTACACCACGACATTCACCATTGATCGGATAGCGCCAGGGGGTAACCAACCCCTGGGGCCTGGTGAGTTTGTTGATCCGGACGTCCGCACCTATGGAATTACCGAAGAGTATTTGAGCGATCCAGATCACCTGACGGTGGATTTTAAAATTCCTTCATATCTGGATCGAAAAGCCTTCGATGACGTTCTGATTTTTTTATTGAACGATGAATCGGCCAATCCTTATGAGGCGGCTTATGAGCACACGTTCCCTTCTGCGGTATCCGATTTGGTTGTACCTATTCCGGGGGATAAATTCCGTACGTTGTTGAACGGTCCCCGGATCGTACGGTATACCCTACGGGACCGAGCAGGTAACCAACGCTTCGATGCCTCCGGGCCCACCCCTGTTTATATCAACCTCAAACCATCGCCCAGTGGCCTGAAGCCGCCGCGGGTGCTTGCATTTGATTTCGACGGTTTGATTGATCGCAAGGATGCGCGGGCAGGCGTAACGGTGCGATTCGAGGCGTATTTTGATTGGGATCCTACTGATGAGGTTGTGATTCGTTGGAATGGTATCCCTCTGTCAAGAGAACCGGTTGAGGGATTTCCGAAAATCGTCTCAATCAGTTGGCCGGTATTGATCCAGAAAGGCTACGTGCAGACCAGAATGCCAGTGCAGTATGAGATTTACCGTGCTGGCAAGCCCGATGGAGTTCTATCGCCAATACAACATGTGGATTGCGACTTTCGCGTGGCCGGGCAAGATCATGACCAGGCACCCGCTGAATATAACCGACACCTTGAACGAGTCGAGATCCGCGGGCAGGGGAGCAATACGCCGAATCACTTGGATATCCGGGATGCCGATCAACCTGTCACGGCTTCGGTTCTTCTGTTTGATGATCCGCATGCAGGCGAGCAAATGTTCCTTTACTGGGGGGATAGAGAGGACCCCGTTGCTTCTTATACGGTACAGCCCACGGATTTCGCTGGCAGGCGGGTGACTTTTTCGCCCATCGCCTGGTCGGTGGTTGAGCAGACGCCAAACAATCCAGCGTTCCCTGTACGTTATCGCACCAGCAATGGTGTGAATGAACAACTGGCCCCTGATCGGGCAGTAAATATCAATGTGACAGCACCGGTAAACTTTCCTCAAGCTGAGTTTGTTCACGCTAACTCATTTGGTTGGCTCAACTGTCAGACCCTCCCGCCGCTCTGGGACGGCGTGCATGTTCGTGTTTTTAAACATGCGGCCATTGAGATCAATGATGAAATACGCATGCATTGGCAGGGTACGTCGGGTTTTGCAGGCAGCGGTCCTATTAAAGAAACCGAAGGATTGTTCTCACAGTCGTGGAGTGGGAATGATGAGCGCCTCGGTTACCACGACTTTGTAGTGGATTACCGTCCTTACGTTGAGCCGATCAAGAACCCCACGGGAGAGGGGGCGGGCGCTTACGCCGAGTTCACGGTATGGCGCCTTGGTATGCGTGTGGGGACTTCACGCATTCGTTATGTGAAGATCGACCGATTGTTTGCCCATACACCACCGATTTATTGTGGGCCGAATGGTAATGGTCCGGAATCTGATCTTCGATAGTAAGTGGTCAGTTATAAAGTTGCATAAGCGTTAATTAATCATCTTCCGCTGTGCTTGATCGGAGAGGGACTCTGTGCGGCCTGCTGTTTAATAAAAAGTTGTCAGCAGTCCATTCGCCGCAAGCTATTAACATAGGCAAGGAGAGACTGAAATGACCGTTAAAAGTGCTAAGCAAGTGATAGTAAGTGGTTGGGAGACTCCTAATCTGGAAGCACCGAATTTTCCCCAGGCGCTAGAGGATGGTAAAGGTTTGGTCTGGCGTCCTTTTCTGGATCGTGATGGCGGCCTTGTTTTGGAATGCCCCATTTGGCGGTTTCCCGACGAAGGGGATGAAATGCAAGTTGAATTCAGCCCTGCCGGGGTTTCATCCTGGACGCCATTGGACCCGATTTTTTTTCCAACCGAGCCTTCTGGTCCGCATGTTGAGGTCACGGTTTCAATCAATCTATTAGGCCATGGTGAGTTTGATCTCAGGTTCAAGGTAAGACCTGGATCAGGTGGGGATTATTCAGACTTTTCCAAAGCTCAACGAGTGAAGATCGATCTGTATGGTCCCTATAAGTCCCCAGGTAAAAGTGAGGCACCTGCTAGGGGCGTTTATCCTGCCTCATTGCCTCAAGGCGCAGATATCACCCAAGAAACATTGGACTTGAATCCCAGTGGATTCGAGTTAGGGATTCCTGCCTATGGGGATTGGGAGGCAGGGGATACGGTGTCGGACGTCTGGTTCACATCGGAATTGCCTCCGGATGACTCGCCCTCGCTGGGCAGTTTTCCAATGCCTTCGGGGGGAACGGATTTCAATTTGCCCATTACGTTCTTCGACACTGCTGTAGATGGGATTTTCTTCTGGTTTTATCGACTGCGAGATGCGGCCGGCAATTACAGTGAAATCTCGAAAGTTCCCACTGGGCGTCGTTTGAGACGCAGTGCGAATCTGATACTGGCACCTCTCAAGGTGGTCAGTCCTGCGGATAGCACGCTGGTCGATATCGACGCTTGGACGGCGGGGGTCCAGTTGGCGATTCCCCTTTATACATGGGATCCTAGCGACCAATACATTCTGGTATGGGGAAGCCAGGAAACCACGCCAGCTCCGTTGAACGGCGTTTTCGATTTTGTATTCACCGCGCCTCCTCAACTGATCATTGATGAGTATGGCTCGCAGGAAGGTCCTATAGAGACAGCTCTGAGCTACATCATTCTCAGGACGGGTTCAAAAAACCGTCCGGATGATGAAACATTGGTGGATGTCGACCTGAGCAAAGCGGGTCCAGTGACTCCCCTGCCGGGTGATCCGAGTCCTGACCTGGATCAGGTCACCATACAGGGGCCTGCATCTTTCCCTGCTAGAGAGAATTATCTGAATTCCGCTGACATCGATCACGTAGATGCCATTCTGGCGGTCTTCGATCTTTGGAGTGTTACTCCAGCACCGGTCGAAGGTGATGTCATTACGTTGTATTGGGGAAGCCGGCTGAACATAGCAGGTACTCATACTATTGCTCTTGGCGAGGGCGCAGGTACTCCAATCACTATCGTGGTCGACAAGGCAGCGATTGCCGCCGCGGGTAATGGTCCAGCGATCGATGTTTTTTATGGGGTGCGCAATCCTGCATCGACGAACAGCAATTTCTCAGAAAGTACGCCCGTTGAAGTCGACGGTGCGATCACTCACACAATGGATGCGGCTGAGTTCCTCAATACCCTGCCTTGGTCCGGGGACACACGGGGAAGGATTACCTGTGCATCTCTGCGACCAACAGGCACGCCGGGACGCGACCAATACATTGAAGTGAAAATTCCTCCAAACGCTGAGTTTTTTGCGGATAAAGTAGTGGTAACGATCGAGTATGTGGCCTCAACGGGGCTTGCGGGTGACCAACCTATCGAGCCAACACGGGGTACTAGCTCGGTGACGCTGGATCCAACCACCGCAGCCAACGGCTTCATCTTCCACCTGCAACCCTTCGACCCTCACCTTAAAGTAGTCGGCGCGGCGCCGCCCTATAACTCGGTCTGGTTGCAATATTCTCTGGACGTGAGCGGAACGCCTGCTAGGTCAGTACCAGCAGTCATTCCTGCGAGGATGGTGACCGCCAACAACTACTGCGACGGTAGTGACGCTGCTCCATAGCGCTGTACGCAAGGCATCGAGGGATAACCTTCTTCGGTGCCTTTTCTAATAAGTCGGCTGAATGGCGTCCTCTTGTTATCTTCAGATTTATCCTACTTACCGTTACGCCCTCCAACTATAACCTCGCGGCCTCTACAGGTCTGGCTCCACTCCATCGGAACGAGCCATGCCATTTGGTCAGGCATATTGTCAGAGCGAGTGTTACAGCATGTTCATCAAACATATTTTCAAACTTTCACCTTTAAGTGCGGCAGTCAAAGTGTCGTCGTTCGGATTACTTCTGGGTGTTGCGGCGCAGGCTCATTCCGAACAGGGAGTGGTAGCGCCTGGTGAGTCGAAGGTCATTGAATCCGGTGAAACCGTAAAAAACTGGGCGCTGCAGAATGGCTCCAGCCTGACCGTCAATGGGGCAACCACAGCGGCTATTCGGAGCCTGGGTGCGCAGCTCACTGTGAACAGTGGGAGTACTATCGAGCGTATCGTTGCTCAGGAAGGTTCCACGGTTGTTATCCAGAATTCCACGGTCATGTCCACGGCGCCAGGCGCCTCGGCAATGGAACTTACCAATGGTACTTCAACCATTTCCGGCAGCCATTTGGAGAGCGCCCAATCCGTTGGTTTAGTGCTGAACCGGTACAGTTCTACACCTGACGGTTCTACCGCCCATGTTAGTAACAGCACAATAAAGGGCGCTCAGGCGGGTGCCTCAGCCACTCAATTGAGCGAACTGCATTTTTTTGACTCGCTGGTACAAGGGACGGCTGTCGGCAGTACCGGTGTCCTGTTGATCGGCGGTTCGGCCTCTGCTCAGAACAGCATGCTAGTGGGTGAGCGCAATGGTGTACGTTTCACCCGTGCGGCAGGTATTACCGATGACGGCACATTGCTACTCGATCAGTCGACCGTTGAGGGCAAGACGGGGGCGGCCATTTTGGTCGCCGGCCAGACCGGGCGCATTCCTACAGCCACCATCGAAGTGAGTAACGGCTCGCAGTTGATCGGCGGCAACGGTAACCTGCTGGAAGTGACCGGTGGCGCAACTGCCAACATGAATGTCAACAACAGCCATTTGAACGGTAATGTGTTCGTCGAGGCCGGTAGCAGTGCCAATCTGAGCTTGCAAAACCACTCATCGTTGACCGGCAGCTTGTTGAATGTCGATAGCCTTGCCATAGGTGATGGTTCGTTCTGGAACCTGACGGGTAACAGCCTGGTGGGTGCGCTTGATCTCGCGGGCGGTACGGTGAAGTTTGGCGAAACGGATGCGTTTTATCAGTTGAACCTGGAGACACTGAGTGGTAACGGTACATTCGTCATGGGCGCTGATTTTGCCCAGGGCCTGAATGATTTTCTGAATATATCTGGCGATGCAACCGGTCAGCACAGTTTGTTGGTGGCGAGCAGCGGCCTGGAGCCTGTGTCGCCCGGTGACGTACATATCGTGCACACCGGCGGCGGCGATGCCGAGTTTTCGCTGGTGGGCGGCGCGGTGGATGTCGGTGCATGGTCCTATGGGCTGAAGCAGGATGGTAACGATTGGTTCCTCGACCCCAGCGCACGGACTATCAGCCCAGGTACTCGCTCGGTGCTGGCGTTGTTTAACACCGCGCCGACCGTATGGTATGGCGAGATGACTTCGTTGCGCAGCCGCATGGGCGAGTTACGCCACCATGGCGCTGAAGGTGGTGGCTGGATTCGTAGCTACGGCAACAAGTACTCGGTGTCGGGCGCTAATGGCGTGGGTTATAAGCAGAGCCAACGCGGTTTCTCTCTCGGCGCCGATGCACCCCTGAGTGAAGACAGCCAATGGCTGGTTGGGGTCATGGCAGGGCATAGCAACTCCGATCTGGACCTGAGCCGTGGTACTTCCGGCACGGTGAAAAGCTACTACGTGGGCGGCTATGCCACTTGGATGGATGCAGACAGCGGCTACTACTTCGACGGTGTTATCAAAGCCAACCGCTTTGAGAATGAGTCCAAGGTCGGCCTCAGCGATGGTGCCAAGGCTAAGGGTAAATACGGCACCAACGGCATTGGTGCTTCGGTAGAAGTGGGTCGCAACATCAAGCTGGAGAATGATTTCTTTGTCGAACCGTTTGCTCAGGCATCCACTATTGTGGTCAAGGGTAAGAACTACGGGTTGGACAATGGCCTGCAAGCCAAAGGCCAGAACACCCATTCGGCACTCGGTAAGCTGGGGGTAACGGTAGGTCGCGATTTTATAATGGATGACGGCAGCATCGTTCAGCCTTACCTGCGTACAGCGGTAGCGCATGAGTTTGCGAAAGACAATAAAGCATCGGTCAACGGCCATGTGTTCAACAATGACGTCTCAGGTTCTCGTGCTGAGTTCGGTGCTGGTGTAGCGGTCTCACTGTCGAAAAACCTGCAGCTGCATGCTGACTTCGAGCACAGCAAAGGTAAACATGTCGATCAACCATGGGGTGCTAACGTGGGCGTGCGTTATAGCTGGTAACTCATACGTATGTATCCAAAAAGGAAGCTTCGGCTTCCTTTTTGGTATGTGCAGTTTAACGACCTTCGGGCGTCAGCCCAGGCTGAACAGCGCAGCGATGGTAGAGACTGGGTTGCCGTCGTCACGGGTTTTGACATCGCTGAGTCCACCCGCGGCGTGGGTATTTGAAGGGTCAATGGCAGTGAATTCGAGCAATCCGGACGCACCGTATCGCAGTACCGGCTCTAAAAGGTCATCAGTGCTATAGGTAAACCGAATGTCCGGATGGTCCTCCAGTCGATAGATGCCTTTGTCATAAGTTGAAGGTAGCGACAACTGCAACTTGTGGGTCACGCCGTTGCTATCGACTCTACTGCCGGTGATCGTCCATTTTCCTGCCGTGCAGGTGATTGAAAATATATTGGCGGTGAAATCTTCGCCGTCGATAATACCTTTAAAATACTGGGCGGCCAGATGCAGTTTTGGTGGACGGTGACGGTGGATGGCGGTCATGAGCGTTTCTCCTTGGGGGCTGGGAGCGTGTCGAGTGCCTGGCGATTACGTCTCCACCTGGACTGCCACATCAACGCGCAACGTGTTGGGTTATCGACTTCACACAAATACTTTCAATCAAGTCGGCAGTGCCTTCAGGCGAGCTTGAAGGACACGCGGTCTAGTCTCAAAAAGGTAATTCCCACCATCAGTACACGCAGTTGGAGCGTACCGGCTGGAACTTGGAAGTTACGTTGATAGGGCTGGAACGTTTCCGGCCCTCTTAATTCAATATCCAGCAAGATAACACCGGTATTGGCCACGTCGTACAACCGGGCCGCGCCGTCCCCGCCTGTGGGGTTCGCGGCCATCAGGGTAAAGCTGTAGGTTTTGCCGGGCTCTACCGCTATGTCCTGATAGATCAAGCCCCCAAGGTTCGCACTGCAGACACCGGCGGTGAAGCTGACGCTTGACGTTGGCCCAGGCCTTTCTACGGTCCAATCAGTGTTATTTTGGATGAATTCGCCATTTCTGATCAGCTCCGGTCGAACTGGAGTGGTGGTGTCCACGAGCAGTTCAATCTCGTCGACACAAACCTCGCCTGTCGTGCCCGTGACGGTGACGGTAGCGGAGGTTGTACCGGCGGGAGGGGAATAGTTGAACTCTCGTTTGGTCCACAGATGAAAAGCATCGAGCTCAATACGATCGGCTGTACCCGAGGGCTCAGAGGTGATCACCACCGCGCCAACACCCTTGAAGATCACTTGACTCCACATGCGCAGTAAGTAACTGGCACTAGGGTTGATATTGACCTGCTGGGAGGCCTGACCGGTAAGTGCTCTGCAGTATTGTCGGGAGTAATCGACAGTGCCTGTTGTATTCCAGTGCATTGCGTATTGACTGAAATTACCGTTGAGGAGGAGGTTGCTGGTTGAGGCCGTTTGCCTTGGCATTATTATTTCTCCCGCCGGAAAGTGGTTGCAGCCGGTGATTTTCAGTTGCACATCAGCGCTTCTACGGCACGCTGTGCGGCTGCATACGTGAGGCTATTCGGCGCCATATTGACGTTGCACACAACTGTCAGAACTAACAGGTCAGGGAGCCACTCGTCGGATAGAAGAGCCATTGAGCCTCAACCAAAGAGGCCCGCGGCGATATTGATCGAGAAGCCCAGGATCGCCGTGTTGAACAGGAACCCGATCAACGATTGCCCCAGCACCACTTTGCGCATGGTGCGGGTCGCCACCCCCACGTCCGCCGTTTGCACGGCCACGCCGATGGTGAAGGAGAAATACAGGAAGTCCCAGTAGTTGGGGGTGCGCAGGTCTTCGGCAAAGCGCAGTGCAGGCTCCTTGCCTTCCCAGGTGTAATACAGGCGCGCGTAATGCACGCTGAAAATCACCCCGATCAGCAGCCATGAGCCGATCACGGTCAGCCCGGTAAAGCCGTAGTGCAGCAGGCGCGCGGTGGTCGGCAGGTCTTTGCTGCCCACCAGCTCGAAGGTGATGGTCGCCAAACTCGCAATGGCGGCGATGCATACGATGAACAGCACCAGGCCGGCGTTTTCGTCTTCGATCTCGGCGATGCGTTTGACGTCCGGGGCCTTGGCGCGGATGGTCAGCCACAGCATCAGCACCAGGTAAGTCCAGACCCCGGTGTTCCAGCCGATGAGGATCTTGCTGACGACGCTGTCGGCCGGCACCAGGATGCCAGCGGCAAGGCCCAGGGCGGCGGCAGCGGAGAGGCGAGGGTGGGTGCGGGCGAGGAAGGGCATGGCAGCTCACAAATGGCTATTTGTGAGCACCTTAGCGCATTTTTTGTGGCGAGCGGGCTTGTCCCGCGTTGGGCTGCGAAGCAGCCCCAAAACATAACCCCGGACCTGCCTGGCACACTGCAGCGCTCTTATTGGGGCTGCTGCGCAGCCCAACGCGGGACAAGCCCGCTCGCCACAGTTACCGTGTCCCCCAAAAAGCCTTAGCTCTTTTTGCGCACCAGCTTCATGACAACTACAAAGAACACCGGCACAAACACCACCGCCAGTGTTGCCGTGATCATCCCGCCAATCACCCCCGTACCAATCGCCTGCTGGCTGGCGGAACTGGCGCCGGTGGCAATCGCCAATGGCACCACGCCGAGGATGAACGCCAGCGACGTCATGATGATCGGCCGCAGGCGCAAGCGCGCGGCCTTCAGGGTGGCGCTCATCAGGTCTTCGCCCTGGTCGTACAGATCCTTGGCGAACTCGATGATCAGGATCGCGTTTTTCGCCGACAGGCCGATGATGGTGATCAGGCCCACCTTGAAGAACACATCGTTGGGCATGCCGCGCAAGGAAACGGCCACGACCGCGCCGAGTACGCCGAGCGGCACCACCAGCAATACCGACGTGGGGATCGACCAGCTTTCATACAGCGCTGCCAGGCACAGGAACACGATCAGCAGTGACAGACCCAATAGCAACGGCGCCTGGGAACCGGACAAGCGTTCCTGCAATGATAGCCCGGTCCACTCCTGGCCCAGGCCCGCCGGCAATTGGCTGACCAGGCGCTGGATTTCTTCCATCGCCTCGCCGGTGCTGTGCCCGGGCGCCGCTTCGCCGCTGATGGCGATGGCCGGGTAGCCGTTGTAGCGCGTCAACTGCGCCGGGCCCTGGGTCCATTTGGCTTCGACAAAGGCCGACAGCGGCACCATCTTGCCGGCGTTGTTGCGCACATTGATCTTCATCAAATCCGCCACTTGGCTGCGCTGGTCGCCTTCGGCCTGCACCACCACGCGTTGCATGCGGCCCTGGTTGGGGAAGTCGTTGACGTAGGCCGAGCCGATGGCCGACGACAACACGCTGCCCACATCGGCAAAGGCCACGCCCAATGCGTTGGCCTGCTTGCGGTCCACCTCCAGCTGTACCTGCGGGGCTTCGGCCAGGGCGGTTTCGCGCACGTTGGCCAGGATCGGGCTTTTGCCGGCGGCGTTGAGCAATTCGGTACGTGCCGCCATCAACGCCGCATGGCCAACACCGCCGCGGTCCTGCAAGCGGAACTCGAAACCACTGGAGGTGCCCAGGCCGTCCACGGGGGGCGGCAGGATCGCATAGGCTATCGCGTCCTTGAGCTCGCTGAAGGCCATGTTGGCGCGGTCGGCAATCGACGCGGCGGAATCATCGCTGCTGCGTTGCGACCAATCCTTGAGCGTCGTAAACGCCAGCGCCGCGTTCTGCCCCGAGCCGGAGAAACTGAAACCCATGATCATGGTGGTATCACCCACGCCGGGTTCCCCGGCGTTGTGCGCTTCGATCTGCTCGGCCACCTGCACCGTGCGGTTCTTGCTCGCCCCTGGGGGCAACTGGATATCGGTGATGGTGTAGCCCTGGTCTTCCACGGGCAGGAACGAGGAGGGCAGGCGGCTGAACATCCACCCAAGGCCCACCAGCAGCACCAGATAGATCAGCAGGTAACGGCCGCTGCGCTTGAGGGCATAGGCCACCCAGCCTTCGTAGCGATTGGTGAGGCTTTCAAAACGCTGGTTGAACCAGCCGAAGAAGCCGCCCTTGGCGTGGTGATCACCCTTGGCGATCGGCTTGAGCAGCGTCGCGCACAAGGCTGGGGTCAAGGTCAAGGCGAGGAACGCCGAGAACAGGATCGAGGTGGCCATCGACAGCGAGAACTGCTGGTAAATCACCCCCACCGACCCCGGCATGAATGCCATCGGCAGGAATACCGCGACCAGCACCAGGGTGATGCCGACGATAGCGCCAGTGATCTGGCCCATGGCTTTCTTGGTCGCGTCCTTGGGCGACAGGCCCTCGGTGGCCATGATCCGATCGACGTTCTCCACCACGACGATCGCATCGTCCACCAGGATGCCGATGGCCAGCACCATGCCGAACATGGTCAACACGTTGATCGAGAAGCCCAGCAACAGCATGGTGGCGAAGGTGCCCATCAGCGCGATCGGCACCACCAGCGTCGGGATCAGCGTGTAGCGCACGTTCTGCAGGAACAGGAACATCACCGCGAATACCAGCGCCATGGCTTCGAGCAGGGTGTAGACCACCTTGGTGATCGAGACCTTGACGAACGGCGAGGTGTCGTACGGAATTTTGTATTCCACATTGGCTGGGAAGTAACGCGACAGCTCGTCCATCTTCGCCCGCACCAGGGTCGCGGTACTCAGGGCGTTGGCGCCTGGCGACAGTTGCACGCTGACGGCGGTCGAGGGCTTGCCGTTCAGGCGTGTGGAGAACTGGTACTCCTGGCTGCCGACTTCCACCCGCGCCACATCGCCGATGCGCACGGTGGAACCGTCCGGGTTGGCCTTGAGCACAATGTCGGCGAACTCCGCCGGCGTCGACAGCTGGCCCTTGACGAGGATCGCCGCCGTGATTTCCTGGGTCTTGGTGCCCGGCAAATCACCGATGCTGCCGGCGGAGACCTGTGCGTTCTGTGCGCTGATCGCGGCATTCACGTCAGCCGGTGTGAGGTTGAAACCGATCAGCTTCTGCGGGTCGATCCAGATGCGCATGGCGCGTTCGGCACCGTACAACTGCGCCTTGCCCACCCCGTCCAGGCGCTTGAGCTCGTTCATCACGTTGCGCGCCAGATAATCGCTGAGCGCCACGTCGTCGAGCTTGCCGTCGCTGGAGGTGAGCGTGACCAGCAGCAGGAAACCGGCGGAGACTTTCTCCACCTGCAAACCTTGCTGGGTCACGGCTTGGGGCAGGCGCGGCTCCACCGCCTTGAGGCGATTTTGTACATCGACCTGGGCCATTTCCGGGTTGGTGCCCGGCTGGAAGGTCGCGGTAATGGTCGCCGAACCCAGGCTGCTCTGGGATTCGAAATACAGCAGGTGATCGGCGCCGTTGAGCTCCTGCTCGATCAGGCTGACCACGCTTTCATCCAGGGTCTGGGCCGAGGCGCCGGGATACACCGCATGGATTTCCACTTTCGGTGGCGCGACGTCGGGATACTGGGCCACCGGCAACTGCGGGATGGCCAGCGCACCGGCCAGCAGGATGAACATGGCCACCACCCAGGCGAACACCGGGCGGTCAATAAAAAACTGCGGCATGACGGGTTATTCCTTTACGAGCGGGCTGTCGTCCACTTCAACTTTTTCACCGGGCCGCGCGTGTTGCAGGCCCTCGACGACGATACGGTCACCGGCCTTGAGGCCGCTGCTGACGATCCAGCGGTCTTCGATGACCGCGCCCAGTTCCACCGGTTGCAGGCTCACCACCTGTTCGGCGTCCAACAACAGCACCATCGGGATGCCGGCGCTGTCACGGGTGATCGCGCGTTGCGGCACGCTGATACCTTGTTTGTCGACCGCCTGTTCCAGGCGCACGCGCACAAAACTGCCGGGCAGCAGGTCGAGGTCCGGGTTGGGGAACTCGCTGCGCAGGATGATTTGACCGGTGCCCGGGTCGACGCTGATTTCGGCGAACAGCAACTTGCCTGGCAGCGGGTACAGGCTGCCGTCGTCCTGGATCAACGTGGCCTTGGCCTGGTCCTGGCCGACTTGCTTCAAGCTGCCCGCGCGGAAGGCGCGGCGCAGGTCGTTCAGCTCGCGGGTGGACTGGGTCAGGTCGGCGTGAATCGGGTCCAGTTGCTGGATAAGCGCCAGTGGCGTGGCCTCGTTCTGGCCGACCAGCGCCCCCTCGGTTACCAGTGCGCGGCCGATGCGCCCGGAAATCGGCGCGGTCACGGTGGCATAGCCCAGGTTCAGCCTGGCGCGCTCGACGGCGGCCTTGTTGGCGGCGACTTCGGCGTTGGTCTGGCGCACGGCGGCGCGGGCGTTGTCGTAGTCCTGGCCGCTGATGGCATTGCCTTCCACCAACTGGCTGTAGCGCTGCTCCTGCAGGCGCGCCTGGAACGCATTGGCCTCGGCTTTGCTCAGGTTGGCCTGGGCACTGTCCAGGTCGGCCTTGAACGGTGCTGGGTCGATGCGAAACAGCACGTCGCCCTGTTTGACGTCATGGCCTTCCTTGAACACCCGTTGCATCACCACCCCGGCGACCCGCGCACGCACTTCGGCAATGCGCGGCGCGGCGATACGCCCGCTCAATTCGCTGGTGATGGACAGGGGCTTGGCTGCAAGGGTTTCGATCCTCACTTTGACCGGGGGCATTGCCGGTGCCTCATCGGCCGACTTGTCACAGGCGCTGAGTGCCAGCGTCAGGGCCAACAGGCAAAACGGCGCAAACAGATTCTTCGACATGCTCTTATCCCAATATTGACTGGCGCATCCTAAGGCCACCTGCGCCGTGGTGCTGTGAAGCTGTGTAGGTCGTCTGTGAAGAAATGTAAGGTGCGGCCCGCAGGGCACCGAGGGCGTATATCCTTGCACAATCCTGCAAACACTGAAGGTCCAATGTGGGAGGGGGCTTGCCCCCGATAGCGGTGAATCAGTCAACGACTCTGTATCTGAAGCACCGCCATAGCAGGCAAGCCTGCTCCCACATGGGATTTGTGAACGACACATCACTGTATTTCTGGAAACATCATGCCCAACATCCTCCTGGTCGAAGACGACGCCGCTCTCTCCGAGCTGATTGCCAGCTACCTGGAACGCAACGGTTACCACGTCAGTGTGCTCAGCCGGGGCGATCATGTGCGCGAACGCGCGCGCCTCAACCCGCCCGACCTGGTGATCCTCGACCTGATGCTGCCCGGTCTCGATGGCTTGCAAGTGTGCCGCTTGCTGCGCGCCGACTCGGCGGGCCTGCCGATCCTGATGCTGACCGCCCGTGATGACAGCCATGACCAGGTGCTGGGCCTGGAAATGGGCGCCGATGACTATGTGACCAAACCCTGCGAACCGCGCGTGCTGCTCGCCCGTGTCCGCACATTGCTGCGCCGCAGCAGTCTGTCGGAGCCCCAGGTGGCCAACGACCAGATCGTCATGGGCAACCTGTGCATCGACCTGTCGGAACGCACCGTGAGTTGGCGTGAGCAGGCGGTGGAGTTGTCCAGCGGTGAATACAACCTGCTGGTGGTGCTGGCACGGCATGCCGGCGAGGTGCTCAGCCGCGACCAGATCCTGCAACGCCTGCGCGGCATCGAGTTCAACGGCACCGACCGCTCGGTGGACGTGGCGATTTCCAAGCTGCGCCGCAAATTCGACGACCACGCTGGCGAGGCGCGCAAGATCAAGACCGTGTGGGGCAAGGGCTACCTGTTCAGTCGTTCCGAGTGGGAATGCTGATCCATGTTTCGTGTGCTGCTACGCCTCTACCTGATCACCATCGTCACCTTCAGCGCGGCGATCTACCTGATTCCCAAGCTGGTGGTCCAGGTCTTCGAACACCGTTACCTGGCCTACAACGTCGAGCAGTCCCGGGGCATGCAAACCCTGATCGTCAAACAGTACCAGCGGGCGCCAGTGGAGCGCTGGTCCCAGGTCACCGAGCAACTGGGCCGCGATTTCGCACCGCTGAAAGTCGAACTGCTGCTGCGCCAGGATGCGCGCTACACCCCTGAAGAAGAGGCGCTGCTGGCACAAGGCAAACCGGTGATTCACCTGGGCGAGTGGGGCTGGATGGAGGAAATCAGTTCGCCGATCAATGCGCAGTTCGCGGTCAAGCTGACCGTGCCGCCGGACCCGCTGGACATGAACCTGCTGTACTGGTCGATGAACGTGCTGATCGGCGCCGCGTTACTGGCCTGCCTGTTGGTGTGGCTGCGCCCCCATTGGCGCGACCTGGAGCGCCTCAAAAGCACCGCCGCGCAATTGGGCAAGGGCAACCTGGGTGCACGCACGCATATCCCACCCAGCTCCAATATCGGCAGCCTGGCGGCGGTGTTCGACACCATGGCCGACGATATCGAGCACCTGCTGAACCAGCAGCGAGACTTGCTCAACGCCGTGTCCCACGAGCTGCGCACGCCGTTGACGCGCCTGGACTTCGGCCTGGCCCTGGCGCTGTCCGAAGACTTGCCGCAGGCTAGCCGTGAGCGCCTGCAAAGCCTGGTGGCCCATATTCGTGAGCTGGATGAGCTGGTGTTGGAATTGCTTTCCTACAGTCGCCTGCAAAACCCCGCGCAACTGCCGGAGCGGGTCGACGTGGTGCTCGACGAGTTTATCGACAGCGTATTGGGCAGCGTCGATGACGAACTGGAAAACCCCGAGATTGTCATCGACGTAGTCCTCGACTGCAGCGTCGAGCGCTTCAGTCTTGACCCGCGCTTGACCGCGCGTGCCCTGCAAAACCTGTTGCGCAACGCGACGCGCTACTGTGACAAGCGCATCCAGTTAGGCGTCAAGGTCTGCCCCAAGGGCTGTGAAATCTGGGTCGATGACGACGGTATCGGCATCCCGCTGGATCAGCGCGAACGCATCTTCGAACCGTTCTATCGCCTTGACCGCAGCCGCGACCGAGCCACCGGTGGCTTCGGCCTGGGCCTGGCGATCAGCCGGCGCGCCCTCGAGGCCCAGGGCGGCACCTTGACCGCCGAGGCCTCGCCGCTGGGCGGCGCCCGGTTTCGTGCGTGGTTGCCCTGTCAGGCCGATTAGAAAGTTGGCCGGGAAGGGCGCACACTGTGCCCCCGTTTTACCCGAGGAGAGATTGGCAATGACTGGTGTCCACACGTCTGCTCAGCAGGGTTTCTCGTCCCAGGCCGTCACTTATGCCCAGGGCCGCCCGAATTATCCCCGGCAACTCACCGGTTGGCTCAGCGACACGCTGCAGATCAATGCGCACTCTACGGTGATCGACCTGGGGGCGGGCACTGGCAAATTCACGCGCTTGCTCAACACCCTGGCACCGACGCTGATCGCCGTCGAGCCGGTGGACGCCATGGCCGCGCAGTTGCATAAACTGCTGCCCGACGTACGCCTGGTCAACGGCACAGCTGAATCCATCCCCCTGCCAAGCGCGACGGCCGATGCGGTGGTGTGTGCCCAGGCTTTCCATTGGTTTTCCACCGAGGCCGCGCTGGCGGAAATCCACCGTGTGCTTAAACCCGACGGGCGCCTGGGGTTGGTGTGGAATGTGCGCGATGAATCGGTGGATTGGGTGGCCGCCATCACCGCGATCATCACGCCATACGAGGGCGACACCCCGCGCTTTCACACCGGGCGTTGGCGCGAAGCGTTCACCGGCGAGTACTTTTCCGATCCTCAGGTGACGTGTTTCCCCTACAACCATGTCGGCAGCCCGCAGGAAGTGATCATGGATCGCTTCCTCTCCGTGAGCTTTATCGCTGCCTTGCCCGCTGCTGAAAAAGCCCTGGTGACCGAACAATTGCGCACCCTGATCGCGACCCACCCCGCGCTGAAAGGCCGCGACACCGTGGCATTCCCCTATCAGACCCAAGCCTACGTCAGCCACAAACTGACCAAAAAGGCATAAAGTCAGATCACATTGATATAAGTCGTTATAAGAAAAATCGCTATCCTGCGGCCAGAAATTTATAAGGCCGCAGGTAGCAGTGATGGAAGTGGGTAATTTTGGTTTTGTGATTGCTGGCCTGATCGTTGGTTTTATCGTTGGCATGACCGGTGTCGGCGGGGGCTCCTTGATGACCCCGATCCTGTTGTGGTTCGGTATCAACCCGGCCACCGCCGTGGGCACCGACCTGCTGTACGCCGCCATCACCAAGTCCGGTGGGGTGCTGGTGCACAGCAAGAACAAGAACATCGACTGGTCCATCACCGGGTGGCTGACCCTGGGCAGCGTGCCCGCCGTGTTGCTGACCCTGTGGTTCCTCGCCAGCCTGCACACCGACCCCAGCGCCATGAACGCTGTGATCAAGCAGGCTCTCGGCGTAGTGCTGCTGCTGACGGCCCTGGCGATCCTGTTCAAGCAACGGCTGTTGGCCTTCGCCCAACGCCATGCCGGCGACGATTACCATATGCACCCGCGTAACCTGAACACGCTGACGGTGGTGACGGGGGCCGTGCTGGGCACCATGGTCGCCCTGACCTCCATCGGCGCTGGCGCCCTCGGTACGGTGGCGCTGTTTATCCTGTACCCGTTCCTCGCCACGCGGCGCCTGGTGGGGACCGAAATCGCCCACGCCGTGCCCCTGACCCTGGTGGCGGGCCTGGGCCACGCCGGCATGGGCAATATGGACTGGCACCTGTTGGGTTTCTTGCTGATGGGGTCGCTGCCGGGGATCTACCTCGGCAGCCACATGACCGGCAAAGTGCCGGACGCGGTATTGCGCCCGTGCCTGGCGATCATGTTGATGACCATTGGCTACAAACTGGCCTTTTGAGGTGTACGCCGTCCGACTGTGGGAGGGGACAAGCCCCTTTCCGCCGTTTTGACCCGGCTCAGCTTCAAACTTTCGCCGGGCCATTGCCGATCTGCCACACAAACGGCGGCTCGGTGCCATTGATCACCCAATCCCCGACAATTCGCGCCTTGTAGATCACCGGGTTGTGTGACGACACGGTCCGCGCATTGCGCCAATGCCGGTCGAGGGCTTTGCCCTGGCGCACATCCGAGGCCCCCAGCGCGTTGAACAACTCACTGGTGGCACGCTGGATCAACTCCGACACCACCACCTGCGCGGTGGCCGACTCGATTTCGGCGGCCACATTGGCCTCGCGCTCGGCAACATCATCCCCGGCGAACCGTGCCAGGTACGCCCGTTGCGCCGGCACTGCGGCTTTCAACGCAGTGGCTTGAGCGGCATATACCAGCGCCGCGACTTCGCCCACCACTTGCTGAATCTGCGCATCCTGGCTGACATGGGGGGCATTGCCATGGCTGTAGATGCGCTTGCGGTTGCGCACCTGCTGCGCCACATCGTTAAGCGCCGCGCGGCCGATCCCGGCCAGGCTGGCCAGCAGCACGAGCTGGTAAAACGCGGTCTGGTATTTGAAGCGGGTAGCAAAATCGATCACGTTTTCCGCTTCGACCACCGCGTCAGTAAAGCGCGAGGTGCCGCTGCCGGTGGTGCGTTGGCCGAAGCCGTCCCAGTCATCTCTGTGGGCCACGCCAGGCTGGCGCGCGCGGGTGGCGGCGATCACATCGCCACCGGTGTCACTGCGCTGGGCGTAGACATCGATCCAGTCGGCGAAAATGCTGCCAGTGCTGTAGAACTTCTCGCCGTTGAGCTTCCACTGGTCGCCATCCGGGGTGACCTGGGTGACCACATCACCGATGGCCACGTTGCCGATTTCGGTCCAGGCGCAGCCAACGATATCGCCGTCGACAAAGCGCTTGAACCACAGGTCGCGACCGGCACTGGGCGGCGCATTCAAGCGGTCTTCGGCAAAGGCGAAGTGCCCGCGCAGGGCCTGGGGCACATTGGAGTCGGCGGCGGCCAGTTCGATCAGCAGTTCAAACAATTGCGGCAGGGACGCACCACCGCCACCGTATTCCACGGGCACTCGCACTGCGCCAAAGCCGGCGTCCTTTAGCCACTGGATTGGCTCATAGGGCAGGGCGCGGGTTTGCTCGCGCTGCACCGCGCCTTCGGCGATGCGCTGGAAGATCGGCCGGAAGCGTGCGGCCAGGGTGGGGTAGTCGACGCCAATGGACAGCGGGTTGATGACGTGTTGTTCGGTCATGGGAAAGGCTCCGGGGCAGTGATCGATGCCAGGAGTGATTGCACACTCCGTGCCGGGTACCAGAGCCCCTGTTTACGGGGGACTTGCCGCGTTCGCTGTTGCTCCAGCAACAGCAAACCGACAAATCGTCGCAAACCCTGACATCCGCATTCACCGCCGCTGGGTGCCGCAGGTTTGCCGCAACACCCATGGCATGGGCGTTTGCCGCTGGCTGGCACGCTTGCTGCTCAAGCCCTGGGTACATCCCTGTGTGCGAGGTATCGTCAGATGAGTCAACAAGCCGTGAAATTTGCCTATTGGGTGCCCAACGTCAGTGGTGGGCTGGTGGTCAGCAAAATCGAGCAACGCACCCATTGGGGCATCGACTACAACCGCAAACTGGCGCAATTGGCCGAAGAGGCCGGCTTCGAATATGGCCTGACGCAGATTCGCTTTACCGCCGGCTACGGCGCGGAGAACCAGCATGAATCCGTGGCGTTCAGCCATGCCCTGCTGGCAGCGACCACCAAGCTCAAGGTGATTGCGGCGATTTTGCCCGGCCCCTGGCAACCGGCGCTGGCGGCCAAGCAATTGGCGACCATCGATCAACTGACCAATGGCCGTATCGCGGTGAACATCGTCAGTGGCTGGTTCAAGGGCGAGTTCCAGGCCATCGGCGAACATTGGTTGGAACACGACGAGCGCTACCGCCGCTCCGAAGAATTCATCCGTGCCTTGAAAGGCATCTGGAGCCAGGACGACTTCACCTTCAAGGGCGACTTCTATCGCTTCAACAACTACACCCTCAAGCCCAAGCCCCTGGGCCAACCGGAAGTGTTCCAGGGCGGCAGCTCGCGGGCGGCGCGGGATATGGCGGCGCGGGTGTCCGACTGGTACTTCACCAACGGCAACACCCCGGAAGGCATCAAGGCCCAGGTCGACGATATCCGCGCCAAGGCCGCCGCCAACAACCATTCGGTGAAAGTCGGCGTCAACGCCTTCGTGATCGCCCGCGATACCGAGGAAGAAGCCCGCGCCGTGCTCGCGGAAATCATCGACAAGGCCGACCCCGAGGCGGTCAACGCCTTTGGTGATGCGGCCAAACAAGCGGGCAAGGCTTCGCCGGAAGGCGAGGGCAACTGGGCCAAGTCCAGCTTCGAAGACCTGGTGCAATACAACGACGGCTTCAAGACCAACCTGATCGGCACCCCGCAGCAGATTGCCGAGCGCATCGTCGCGCTCAAGGCGGTGGGCGTCGACCTGGTGCTGGCCGGCTTCCTGCACTTCCAGGAAGAAGTGGAGTACTTCGGCAAGCGCGTATTGCCGCTGGTGCGCGAGCTGGAAGCCAAGGCCGGGATCAAGCAGGTGGCCTGAGCGTTTACCGCGTAAACACGAGCACCGCCGCGCGCAATTTGTTGTTGCCGAAGCGGCACATGCGTTCGAACTCGCCATGGCTGACCGGCAAATGCTGGCAGTCCAGGGGCTGGCGGTGCTGGCTGTGGTCCACATCCGGGTCGTGCAGGTAGACGAAGTCATCGTCGCAGTCGGTGACCATCACCCAGTGGGGCGACTTAGAGCGCGTGAGGCGGTAGCTGCTGATCAACACCAGCGGCTGCCCGCCCTCGCGTAATACCCGAGGCAAGTCCAGCGTGCCGCCGAGTACCTGCTCGACGTCGCTGCTGGCCAATTCTTCCTCGAAGGCTTCGTGCACCACGCGCATCACGTCCTTTTTATGTTGATCGCGCACGCCATCGAGAAACAGCGGCCCGCTGACATTCACCTGCATGCGCACCCGAAAACCGCGACGCCAGGCGGCCAGCGCCAGGCCCTGGGGGCTGCAGCCGCCATGGCCGGCGGTCATGAACACGGTGGTCGCTTCCCGCCAGATTTGCAGCTCTTCGCGGCGCAACGCCACGCGCGCAGGCACCAGCGCGCCCATGGCCATCAACAGGCACGCGGCGCCACAGGTGAAATCGGTGGTTTGCGGGTAATACGGCACGCTCTGCGGACGCGCGTCGTGGTGCTGGACGATGCGCTTCTCCAGGCGCAAGGCGGGGGCATGGTCTTCGTAGTAATCGTTGATCAGGGCAAAGCGCCGGTAGCCCGTGCGTTCATACAGGGCGAGGGCGCCAGGGTTGTCGGTGCGCACTTCCAAGCGCAGGTAGGCGCAGTCGTGCTCTACGGCACAGGCCTCGGCGCGGGCCAGCAGTTGTTTGCCCAGGCCCAGGCCGCGTGCGTGCGCGGCGATGGCGATGGAGTACAAACGTGCCAGCGAGGTGCCGCGATGGAACAGCAGCAGCGCATAGCCCAGTAATTGCCCGTCCTGTTCGGCCACCAGCAGTTGGCCGTGGGCGCGGCTGATCATCCACTGGAAACTGCGCGGTGACAGCCGGTCGGTGGTGAAACAATGCTGTTCCAGTACGACTAATGCCGGCACATCGCCGGGGGTTGCAACGCGAAAGAAAAGAGCCATATGACCGCCGTAAAAGTTGCGTAACGAAACGGGACTTCTCTAAAAGATCGTGCTTAATAGAAAAGGTCGAGTTCTCTAAAGCGGATCAAATATTATGTCAGCGGTACAAGGTCATTGGCGTGAAGTATCCGAGCAAACTGTCGCGGCGACAATAACTTCCAAAGGTTATTTTTCTGTTTTGCCCAGAGGCGCAAGTCAAGTCGTGATCATTGTCGAGCGCAAGGAAGATTGGGCCTCTTATTTCCCCAGCGAAGACATCGTCACCGCCCAGGAATACCTGGAACACACCCGGGAAAACGAGACGGGCAAGCGCGTGCAGGTAATCAACCTGTGCCGCAGCTACAAGTACCTGGGCCACGGCTACTACTGCTCGCTGCTGGCCGAGGCGCGCGGTCACAAGGTAATTCCGTCGGTGCGTACCATCAGTGAACTGACCCGAAAGTCATTGTATGGCCTGGCGTTGGATGACCTGGATAAAACCCTCGATAAAGCCTTGAGTCATCATCTCTACAGTAATACCGAGGGCTTTACCCTGACCCTTTACTTTGGTCGAACCAATATAGAACCGTTGCAGGAATTGGCCCGTCAATTGTTTGAGGCCTTTCCGTGCCCAATCCTCTTAGTTGAATTCAGAAAGAATAACGGCTGGCACATAGAGGGGGTCAAGTCCGGTGTATTGCACAAGTTGCGCGATGACCAGGAAGATCAATTCGCCCACGCCCTCGACAACTTCAGTCGCAAGATCTGGCGCCAGCCACGCTCACGACGCATGGCCCGCTATGACCTGGCGATTCTTCACGATCCCCAGGAGCAATTGCCGCCGTCCAACGCCCGCGCCCTGGACAATTTCGTGCGGGTCGGCAAGGGGCTGGGTATCGATGTGGAGCTGATCGAGCGCAAAGACTACGCGCGCCTGGCCGAATACGACGCTTTGCTGATCCGTGAGACCACCAGTATCGACAACCATACCTACCGCTTTGCCAAGAAAGCCGAAAGCGAAGGGTTGGTGGTGATGGATGACCCGGCGTCGATCCTGCGCTGTACCAACAAGGTCTACCTCACCGATTTGCTCAATAGCCATCAACTGGGCATGCCGGCCACCGAGATTCTGTACAAGGAGCGACCGGAAGACTTCGAACGGGTGGGCGAGCGCCTCGGCTTCCCCCTGGTGTTGAAAATCCCCGATGGGTGTTTCTCCCGAGGCGTGATCAAGGTGGAAAGCCAGGAAGCCTTGCTCAAGGCCACCGCCGAACTGTTCGAACATTCGGTCCTGCTGCTGGCCCAGGAGTTTTTCTATACCGAGTACGACTGGCGTATTGGCGTGCTCAACCGCAAGCCGATTTTTGCCTGCCAGTACTTTATGTCCAAGGGCCATTGGCAGATCTACAACCACAAGGCCATCGGCCAGGACATCAACGGCGAATGCCGTACCCTGGCGGTCCATGAGGCGCCCAAGGCGGTGGTGGAACTGGCGGTGAAGACCGCCAACCTGATCGGCGACGGCCTCTACGGCGTAGACCTCAAGCAGTCCGGCGACAAGGTGGTGGTGATCGAAGTCAACGACAATCCCAACCTGGACGCGGGTATCGAAGATGCCTACTTGCAGGACGACCTGTACAGCCTGGTGCTGGAAGAGTTTGTGCGGCGCCTGGAGTTGAAGCGTCAGGGCCAGGCCTGGTGAGTCGGGATGATCCAGCGCTTTGAACTGACCGATGGAAAACTGCGCCGCGGGGACAATGACGATGCCCCGATCCTGCTGTTCAACAACCCTGACCTGGTCGAGCGTGAGTGGCTGCGCGACCACCACAAGCTGGATGAACATGCCCTGGCCTCGGCGCTCGATCCCGACGAAGTGTCACGTATCGAATTCCACCCCGACAACCTGTTCCTGATCTGGAAGCGCCCGGAAAACTACTCCGGTGGCGGCAACCTGGTGTTCGAAGTGTCATCCTGCGGCTTGTTGTTTTCGCCTGGCCGCCTGCTGGTGATCGCCCCCGACGAAACCCCGCTGACCGGCCTGGGCAAGCGCCGGCCGCTGCATACGCCGCTCGACGTGTTGCTTGACCTGCTGCTGAACAACATCCACCACTACCTCGGCCACCTCAAGGTGATCAAGCTGGTCGCGCGGGAGTTGCAGCAACAGTTCAACGCGTCCATGAGCAACCATCACCTGATGCAGATGTTCAACCTCAGTGAAAGCCTGATCTATTACATCAACGCGCTGCACAGCAACGGCGCGGTGCTCTCGCGCCTGCGCAACCATGCCGGGAAGGAACAGTTCAGCAGCGAGATTCTGGGTCTGATCGACGACCTGATCATCGAGAACCACCAATGCTACAAACAGGCCGAGATCTATTCCAACGTGTTTTCCGGGTTGATCGACGCGCGCGGCAACCTGATGAACAACAGCATGAACAACCTACTGCGCAAGCTGACCCTGATCAACGTGGTGTTCCTACCGCTTAACCTGATCGCCAGCATTGGCGGCATGTCGGAGTTCAGCATGATGACGGCGGGGACGCCGTGGTGGGTGTCATACCCGTTGTTTTTGGCAGCGATGGGGTTGGGGGCCGGGTTGATGGTGATGGGATTGAAGCGGATAGCGGGTGCGGCGATGTGAAGGGGGACGGTGGTTCGGTGGGCTTATCCGTGGTTGCGCCCTTACGGCGGACACGAGCCCCGAGGCAGGCTTGAATCCGTGGTCCACGGATTCAAGCCTGCCTCCGGCCAGCGCGGTTTAACGGGGGCCGAAGCAGAGCAACTGCCGTTCAGGCGCTGTTACTGATTGCGTGTCACCCGCCAAATGGTATTGGCCAAGTCGTCCGCAATGATCAGGGCGCCTTTCGGGTCGACCGTGACGCCTACCGGGCGTCCACGGGTCTTGCCGTCGTCGCCGCGGAAGCCGGTGGCGAAGTCGATGGGCTGGCCAGCTGGCTTGCCATGGCTGAACGGCACGAAGATGACTTTGTAGCCCACCGGGTTGTCGCGGTTCCAACTGCCGTGTTCGCCGACAAATACACCCTCGGCGAATTGTTCACCCATGGCCGCGATGGAAAAGTCGACGCCCAGTGCCGCTACGTGGGAGCCGAGGCTGTAATCGGGCTTGATCGCGGCGGCCACCTTGGCCGGGTTTTGCGGTTGTGCACGCGGGTCGACGTTTTGCCCCCAGTAGCTGTAGGGCCAGCCGTAGAAGGCACCTTCGCGCACCGAGGTCAGGTAGTCGGGCACCAGGTCGGGGCCGAGTTCATCGCGTTCGTTGACCACTGTCCACAGTTGCCCGGAGTTGGGTTGGATCGTCAGGGCCGTCGGGTTGCGCAAGCCGGTGGCGTAGGGTCTGTGCGCGCCGGTGGTGGCATCGACCTGCCAGACCATTGCGCGGTCGATCTCCACTTCCATGCCGCGTTCAGTGATGTTGCTGTTGGAGCCGATGCCCACATACAGGTGGCGCCCATCGTCACTCACGGCCAGGGATTTGGTCCAGTGGTGGTTGATCTGCGCCGGCAGGTCGGTGACTTTGACCGGGGCGCCGCTGGCTTTGGTCTGGCCGTCGGTGTAGTCGAAGCGCACCAGCGCGTCCTGGTTGGCGACGTAGAGTTTACCGTCGGCAAAGGCCAGGCCGTAGGGGGCGTTGAGGTTGTCGGCGAACACGGTTTTCAGTTCATAGGTGCCGTCGCCGTCCGCATCGCGCAGCAGGGTAATGCGGTTGCCGCTCTTGACCTTGGTATTGCCCTGGGCCTTGATCACGCTGGCGATCACATCCTTGGGCTTGAGCTTGGCCGCGCTGCCGCCACGACCTTCGGCAACGAGGATGTCGCCATTGGGCAATACCAGGGTCTGGCGCGGGATGGCCAGGTCGGTGGCGATGGCGGTGACGCTGTAGCCGTCGGGCACCTTGGGCTTCTCGTTGCCCCAGGGCGTGGGTTCGGCAATCTTCATGCTGGGCAGCAGGCTGCTTTGCTGCTCCGGCAGTTTTGGGTCGGGGCCACGGGCCTGGGTGTTGTCGCCTTCGCCGCCGCAGGCACTGAGCAGCAGCGCGGCGCTTAACAGGGTGAGTGTATTGGACGCTTTCATTGGGCAGCTCCCGAGCGCAGGTTAGTCAGGCCGACCCAGGTCGCAACCACGCTCAGCACTGTCACGACCACCGACAGCACCAGGCCGGTCGGCATCATGGCGTAGGCGTCCTTGGCATGCTGGAAAGCGTTGACCAGCCCGAGTACCCAGGTCGCCAACAGCAACAGGCAATACACGGCGGGTCGGCCGACCTTGTGTTCGGCGCGCAGCAGGTTGACCAAGGCGAACAACAGGGCGAATCCACAGAACACCAACGCGCCGGCAATCAGCCAGGAGGCGAAATTGGCCCATTGAATCTGGTAGGTCTGGCCGTAGGCAATGTCACTGATCAGGGCACCGAGAAACAGCGGCACGGTACCCGCCAGCAAGGTGGCATGCAGCGGTCCGGGTGTGTGGCGATAGGCGGGGAGGGTAGTCATGTGGGAACGGCTCCTTGTAAACCAACGCCCCTGGGCGGGGCAGCGCATAGGAAATGAACGCGGTGCCTGTCAGAAAGTTCAGGGTAATTCGTGTCTAAATATGATGATTCAGCCGGAAAGCTGGCATGCTTCATGGCCTCACAAAAGGAGCCGTGCCATGCCCACCCTGCATCTGCTGTGCGGCAAGATTGCCGCCGGCAAATCTACCCTCGCCAAAGAACTGGTCGCCGAACACGCAGCGATCCTGCTCAGTGAAGACACTTGGCTGGCGCAGCTCTACCCTGGGGAGGTTCTCTCGGTGGCCGATTACCTGCGCTGTGCCCAACGCATTCGTGGCGTATTAACGCCGCTGGTGGTTGACCTGTTGAAGTCAGGGCTCAATGTCGTGCTGGATTTTCCGGCCAACACCCTGGCCAATCGAGAGTGGCTGCGTGGCCTGGCGCAGGTGGCACAGGTGCCGCATTGCCTGCATTACCTTGAGTTGGACGACGACACCTGCCGCGCTCGCCTGCACGCACGCAACGCGCGAGGCGAACATGATTTTGCGGCGACCGATGCCGAGTTTGACCTGATCACGCGGCACTTCAGCGTGCCGCGGGTGGAGGAGGGGTTGGTGATCGAGGTGCATCGCCCTTGAGTTCAGGTCTCTTGTGGCGAGCGGGCTTGCCCTAATGCCGTTCAGTTAAGCGTACATCGCCTTCTG